>JALEWR010000128.1 GCA_022783515.1 Prevotella sp. | reverse complement strand
CTACCGTCCAATGTGGGGTTGAACGACCAATCAGCAACAACACTTATCAGCAGATATAATGATATCGTACTCGAACGTAACCGTTTGTTAAAGAGTGCTTCAGAAACAAGCCCCACTGTCACCCCTCTTACGGCACAGTTGGACGACTTAACCGGTAGTATTCGCCGTGCAATGACACAAGCAAGACGCAATTTGGAAATACAACGCAATGCTGTTGCATCACAGTTTGGCAAGTACAACTCTATGATGTTGCAAACTCCGGAGCAAGAGAGGATGTTGAACCAGATTGGTCGTCAACAAGAGGTTAAATCGGGTCTGTACCTGATGTTGTTGCAAAAGAGAGAGGAGAACTCTATTTCGTTGGCAGCGACTGCCGATAAAGGAAAGCTAATTGATGAGCCTAGCTTCGCCGGCCAAATTGCCCCCAAGAGTTCATCTATCTATGGTATGGCATTAGCCATTGCGTTAGCAGTACCTTCACTCATCTTCTTCCTCATTGCATTCTTTAGATATAAGATTGAAGGACATGAAGATGTGGCAAACCTTACTAGTCTCCCCATCATTGCGGACGTGGCAGTGGCAAGCGATACTGCTAAGGCAAAAGCCGACATTGTGGTACAGGAGAACAAGAATAGCCAGATGGAAGAAGTATTCCGTGCCATGCGTACCAACATTCAGTTTATGCTGAAAGAAGGCGAGAAAGTTGTAGCATTTACCTCTAGTATCTCGGGTGAAGGAAAGACATTTACCGCAGCCAACCTTTCTGTATCATTGGCATTGTTGGGCAAGAAAGTCGTATTAGTAGGTTTAGATATCCGTAAACCTCGTTTGGCCGAATTGTTTGAGATTGACGATCACCGTCATGGTATCACCAACTTGCTGGTCAAATCAAAGGTTACCATGGAGGATGTACATGCACAGACATTGCCTTCGGGGGTAAACAATAATCTCAATCTACTCATGGCAGGTCCTATTCCTCCTAACCCTGCCGAGTTGCTCACACGCGAGACCTTGGACCAGACAATCAATTTGCTTAAAGAGGAATACGACTATGTTATCCTCGACACTGCTCCTGTAGGCCTTGTAACCGATACACTTCAATTAGGTCGCGTGTCTAACATCACCGTTGTACTCTGTCGTGCAGATTATACACCGAAGGAAAACTTCGAGTTAATCAACAACCTTAGCAATGAAAAGAAGTTGCCTAACATGTGTGTTGTTATCAATGGTATTGACCTCTCCAAGAAGAAGTATGGTTATTACTATGGTTATGGCAAATACGGCAAGTATGGTAAATATGGTCGCTACGGTCATTACGGCAAGTATGGCAATTATGGAAGCTACGGCAGTTACAGCAACAGCCATTATAGCGACAAGAACGACACTTCTGTGAAGAAATAAATTGAATATTTATATGAAGGAGGATTTTTTGAGAAGAAGTCCTCCTTCATTTTCAATAGACCTTATATACAAAAGAAATAACCCCTATATACAGTAAAAATTATGATTATAGCAGTAGACTTCGACGGAACAATCGTTGAACACAGATACCCTGAAATTGGTGAAGAGATACCCTTTGCCACCGAAACCATCAAAATGCTTATTGCCGACCAACACCAAGTTATCTTATGGTCTGTGAGAGAAGGTAAACTACTTCAAGATGCTGTTGACTGGTGCAAAGAGCGCGGCATCGAGTTTTATGCCGTCAATAAAGATTATCCGGAAGAAAAGAAAGAGAACAACGAACACTACTCAAGAAAGTTGAAAGCCGACTTGTTTATCGATGATAGAAACATTGGCGGTTTGCCCGACTGGGGACATATCTATGCCATGATAAAGGGTAAAAAAAGTTATAAGCAGGTTATCAAAGAGTCTTTGATGGGTTCGGAAGAAGAAAGCAGACCCGGAAAGAAAAGCTGGTGGAAGTTCTAATCTACTAAAAAGGAAGTGTTAATCTACCGGATTGACAGTATTAACAGACCAGATAGAAGTTGAAAAGCCGGTATTCACATTCAAAGAAAAAGCCATTGAGAGAGGTTTCATACCCCCCCAATGGCTTTTTGGTTATTCATCCAGTTTCCGTTGCTTTGTCAACACCGGCAGATTGATTGACAAACGATAATCAGGGCCTCACAGATTCCTTCATATTTTCCTTGACGATTCGTGCAGAATTTTGGATAAAGATAAGGCAACCTTTGATTAATCATTAGAATACCACATCAAAAACATCGTCTTCTATACTTTTTTTATCCGATTTCTTAGGTTGAGGCTGTTGTTTCAATTGTCCCTTCTCGTCGAACAATCCGTATGTGGTACGCAGCACGATAAATTCAGTTCGGCGGTTCAGCTGATTACAAATATCCTGTTCTTCCTTGCCCAACTTCTTGATATAGTCCTCATTCAGCACATCACCCTCTTTCATCCAAGCATACTTTTCGGTGAGTTTCTTACGGATAGTCTTAGGTTTCTCCTTGCCATAACCCACAGGTGTGAGGCGAGGTGCATCGATACCATGCTCTATCAGATATTTGACCACGGTTTCGGCACGACGCTGTGCCAAAGCTTTATTATAGGCATCGCTACCCCGATAGTCGCAATGAGCACTCAACTCTATAGCCACATTGGGGTTCTCTTTTAAGAGTTCAACCAACTCGTTGAGAGCGGTTTCCGATTCAGGACGCAAAGTTGCGGCATCAAAATCATAGAATATATTGTCTATCAACACCGGAGCGGTAATAGAAGCCAAGGGGAATTGCAAGACATACTCATGCGATTTATCCTTCGTTTCCACCCTTAACGCTTGTTGATGATTAAGAAAGCCCTTGCAAGTAGCCATGAGAACATAGTCTACTCCCGGCTCTACAATCTGAGAAAACGAACCGTCCGGCAAGACATTCAACTTAAGATTTGTCCCATCATTGCCAACAATATACACTTGTGCGGCAGGCAATTCGTAGCCTTCCATTTCGTAAACCCACCCTTTAATGGTTTGCACTATCTCTGGATTTTCAAAGCTATAGATATGGTCCCAACCGCGTCCGTCATCTCTATTAGATGAGAAAAAGCCACGATTGTGCGGTCCTTCAAAGGTCATACCAAAGTCGTCGCCCGAGGAATTGAGAGGATAGCCGGGGTGTTCTAAATGATAACGCCCATCCTTACCAACTTTAGCAATGAATATATCCAAGCCTCCCATCCCGGGATGTCCATTGGACGAGAAATAAAAATCACCGTTTGGACGGAATGTAGGAAACGACTCGTCACCTTCGGTGTTGATGGGTGAACCTAAGTTTTCCACTCCTCCCAAGCCCGCAGCAGTCAATCTGACACGCCAAATATCCAAGCCGCCTTTACCGCCAGGCATATCCGACGTAAAATAAAGCCACTGTCCATCGGGCGAAACAGCAGGATGAGCATAAGAAGAGAGGGTATCTTTACTGATTGTCAGCGGTGATGCTTTACCCCAAGCCGCATCCGAGCGATTGGAAGTGACTATCGCAGCATATCTTGGAGATGTGGCATCGGTGGCACATTGCGTAAGATACATCTCGCGAAAGTCGGGCGAGAAGCAGCAAGCTCCTTCATCAAACTCCGTATTCAAGCCACCACTCACAGGTTCGGGTTTAGTCCAATTGCCCTTATCGTCTTTCTCTGAATAGAAAATATCACCTGCCTTAGCACCTGTTATACCACTCAACTCATTGCCTTCTGCTTCATTACGAGTGGAGGTAAAATAGATTTGGGCGTACTCACTACCAAAAAGCATTGGCGAAAAGTCAGCCCGACGCGAATTAAAGACGTCCATTCGCTTCACCGTATAACGCGAGCCCTCGGTCTTCCACTGCTGTGCCTGACGTGCAGAAGCTAATCCTGCCGTTGCAACTTTACTCTGAGGAAGTGAATCCAAGACATAAAGAAACTCGGTTTCCGCCTGTTTGTAATTGCCGTTTTTGAGCAACTGACGAGCATAATTCAAATGTGTCTGTACATCATCTTGCTTATATCTTATCACATTTTGATAAGCCGCAAGAGCCTTGGGAGTGGTATTCAATCGGTCATAACATAAAGCCATCTTAGCCGACAAGCGTCCTCTCCGGTCGCGTTCCTTTGCCGGCGTCTTACTATATGCCTGCCTAAACTGATTGGCAGCATCATAATACTCGCCCAAAGCCAAATATTTCTCCCCCTTCTTGATATGCTTGTCTGCCCCACAAGCACATATCAACAACAAGAAGAAACATAAAAATATCGAATGAAGAGTATGTCGCATAAACCTATTACCTTATTATATAATATCTATATTGGTAACGCAAAAAAGGCTGTTTTATTATAAACAGGCACGAAATGGCAGAATATGATTTTGGAAACTGCCGAGTCTATGTTCCAAACTATACGTTGTTCACCCTCTCCCTCTCTCTTCCATCACCACATTATATGCCGTAACCAAACTCAATACAGCAAAGGCGGCAAAATAGAAGAAGAGAGATGCGGGGGCAACACTGATGGAACGCACCAATAACCACAACTCTTCGCCCAGCATCAACAGTACATGGCGTACAGCCGATACTCCGTTGAAGACGAGAAATAAAACCACACCCGCCAACCAGCAAAAAGCCACCCACAACCTATTCTTATGCTCTATAGGCATGGGAAGCTTGTTCATCACACGCTTAGAAAAACCATCATCGGGTATGCCGGGCTGATACCGGGCGAAAAAGTCCTCTATTCTTTTATCATCATCGGTCATCATATCCATTCTGTTTTAAATAATTTGTTAACTTGTCCTTTCCTCTCGACAGGTGCGACTTCACCGTTCCCATAGGCATGCCCGTTATCTCCGATATTTTATCGATGGGAAGTCCGTCCATCAGTTGCAGGGTGATACAGGTGCGTTCTTCCTCCTTCAGATAACTCAACGCTGTGTAAATATCCAGCCGCAAGCTACGATCGCCCAAGCCCTCCGACCGTCTTTCCATCAGTCGGTCATCCCAGTCTGCTGTTTTTTTCTTACTCCTCACATAATCGCAAAACACCCGATAGGCGACGCTATATAGCCAAGTGGAAAACGAGGCTGTGCCTCTAAACTGTGTAATATGGGTGTAGACTTTAAGAAAGGTATCTTGTGCCAAGTCATCACTCAACTGTTCATCGCCCAAAGTGTGGTTAAGAAAGAACCTACGGACAGGCTCTTGATACTTCACGACAAGTGCGTTAAAGGCTTTCTTGTCGTGAAGCATCGCCACCTGGGCAACTAATCTGATGTCGGTGAGTGATGCCATACACTTTAAAATTCCTGATTCTTATCTTTCTTGCCAAACGAAGAGCGTGCCATAACCATTTGCCCTACTCCACAGCATACCACTAGCCAGCCGATGCCTACCAATGGGTCAGCACTCAAAAAATAGAAAAAGAAAACGAGTCCTAAACCCAATGCCGTATTCTTAATACCTTTTCGCCATAACATTTCATCTGAAGATACAGAAGAAGGCGTAACATCCGACAGAATGGGTTGGCCCGTCATCATCGCTCTTTCGGCCAATCTCACCTTGTCATTATGCCGCTTAATCATCCAATAAATTAACAGACCAATAATAATAAAGGGAGCCAAGGCAAACAAAACAACCAAAAAGGAAATAATGATAGCCAACAAAACACCCACCCAGCCGAGATGTTCCAAGACTACAAAAAAATCCAAGGGATTATCTATATCATCCCAATTCCTATGGGAGGGATAAGTCACGGCTACAACATTGGCACTGTCTGCCGCCTGAGAAGTTACCACCGAACTGGTGTCCGAATAGGCTTCTAAACCCTGGTCGGTTGTGTCTACTAATTCTGTTGTCGTACTAACAGACTTGTGTTGTTTATTCTGTGCAGCCACTTCTATCGCCATAAAATGGGTGGCTAACAACAAGAAGCTCACTAAAAGATATTGTTTCAT
>JALEWR010000124.1 GCA_022783515.1 Prevotella sp. | reverse complement strand
CCACACTGGTAAAGTATAGAGAGTCGTTGACAAACATTTCCGTTTTTCGTATGCCAAAATGGTTATACGACTGCTTCATATAATCGTTTGCCCATAGAGCAAAGCCCACTTCGCCCCATGCTGTGAACCGCCGTTCAGATTCTTTGGATGGGAATGAGAAGGTTTGCTTAGAGTAACTGTTTTCAAAAAGTCCGCTTCCACGCTTAGGACAGACCATAAATCCATGTGCCATTGGTGGCATACTATCTTTTATATGCTGTCCTATAAACTCCAAAGGATCGCAATACTCTTGTGTATAATCATCACGAATTTCCAAATGAAGGTGAGGAGCTGTAGACGAACCGCTATTGCCACTAATGGCAATCAGCATGCCTCGAGTTACAGGTAAGTCGGTCGGAGCAAAGGTAATCATACCCTTCTCTTGCTTATGCGTATATTGCCAACGTCTCACCATGCGACGAACACGAGGAGTAAATGCCTTTAAATGACAATAAACACTGGTATATCCTTCTGGATGTTTCACATAAACCGCATTGCCATATCCTCCTTCTCCAATGCTCACATGCGAAATATAACCATCACCAATAGAAAAAAGCGGTTTGCCTTCAACACCTGCAGTCTTAATGTCAATGCCTGCATGAAAGTGGTTGGGACGTGGTTCGCCAAAGTTTCCCGCCAACGAAATATCATAGTTGACAGGAGAAAACCAAGCCGAAGCAGCTAAAAAGAGAATACCGAAAAGAAGATTGACCATAGACGCAGATGATTAATATTTCTATATTTCTATCGTGTTATCAACTCACGAGGGGGTAAGCTGTCTACAGGTCTTTGCAGACCGGCAATACTATCTGTGGACAAAACATCCGTCTTAGGTTCTTCGCGATGGTGTATTTTCAATAAACTGATGTTATAAACACTCATCAAACGCATAGTCGTTGAAGAAGTTGTGCCATCGTTCAGATCCTTATTCAGCAAGAAATAGCCTCGTATTTGCTTGATACCTTTTCTATCGCTATCTTTCAAAGAGAGCGTAAAATAAGACGAAGAAGACATTCTTGCTGTTTGATAAGCCACACTATCATTCTTCAGCTGTACCGCCAATAAAGCCACTCCATCTCTACTGCCATCCTGATAGATAAAATGTGTGTCGAAGTTCAATAATATTTCATCTCCTTGATGGAAAGAAGTATCAGCCTTAATGGTAAACGAATAGACATTCAAAGCTTCTGAATTAGACAGGACAAAGGCAGGGGCGAGTTTCCAAATCTGTGCTGTGTCTTTACTGCTGAGATAATTTGAGACATTGCCCTTAGTGTTAACAGCCAATCCTACATTAGCAGCCTCCTTATTAATTCTATCCGACACTCCTTGATATATCAGCTGCAGTTCTTTGGTATTGCGAAAATAAAAAACCATCGACGAATCGAACTCTGCCTTAGAAACGCCATGCTTCTTCAATACTGCCAATCGGTAAGCATACTCATTTTGAGGTTCCGACGGATAAGCTGTCCTATGCGACAAGTTCTCTGCCAGATAATAATCATACAAGATTTCCTCCATTTTCTCAGAAGAAATCCTCTCTTTCACTGCATCAGACGAGCAACCAAACACAGCCAAGAGCATGATTAAGAGCATGTATTTTACCTCAAGTACCTTCATTTCTTATTCCTTTACTTCTGTTTTTTGAGAAAACAAGGTCAATGTTTCTAAATCTTTTCTGCAAAACAGCAATAAACAAACCACACCAACACTGATACAAGCATCGGCAAAATTAAAAACCGGACTAAAGAAGATAAATTCTTCGCCACCCTTAAAGGGTACCCAATCGGGATAAGTAGACTTAATCATGGGGAAATAAAACATATCCACGACCTTACCTTTTAAGAAATCTTCATATCCTGTACCAAAGGGAACAAACGTTGCCACCTGAAATGGTGTTGACTCGGAGAAGATGAGACCATAAAACATGGAGTCAAAAATATTGCCCATTGCACCTGCAATGATCATCGATAAGAATAAAACATACCTTAATCTGGCACCTTCTTTAATGATACGATGCAGATAAAAACAGATAACAGAGATGACCACAATCCTCAACAAACTCAAAACCAGCTTGTTGATAAAAGTCATACCATAAGCCATACCTGGATTTTCAACGAAATCAATGTAAAAAAAATCGGTTACATGTATCGCCTCTCCCAAGGTCATGGTTGTCTTGATATGGATTTTAAGAACTTGATCGATTAATAATATACTCAAGATTAAAATGACGGAAAGCATTCCACCGGACAAAAACTTTTTGTTTTGCATCATCTAAGTTTTGGTTCTATTACCAAACATAATGCCTTGCCCACCACAATAGATGGACAAGACATTTGTTTCATTACTCTAACCTTTACGAGCATTCTTCGACGCAACACTCAGTGTTGCATGAGGAACAGCACGCAATCTTTCTTTAGGTATCAGCTCACCGGTCATGCGATCGACACCATAGGTTTTGTTTTCAATTCTCACTAAAGCAGCTTCAAGACCCAAGATAAACTTTTGTTGGCGAGCCACCAACTGTACCAGTTCTTCTTTACTCTGTGTTGCACTACCCTCTTCCAATACATTATAAGCCGACGATGTGTCGTACACATCGTTACCATCAGCATTGGTCAAGCTTTGCATCATCACGTTGTAATCGCGTCTTGCCAGCTCCAACTTCTCGTTGATAATAACGCGAAATTCTTCCAATTCCTCGTCATTGTAACGTGTTTTTTCAGCCATAGGACCCAGGTTTAATTGTTTTTTTCTACTTTAATATTCAAAGCAAATCCATCGAAGTCGACCGACAAACCGTCATTATCGGCAATCGTGATGACATCGGCTAAGACTTGTCCTTTAATATACTCTCCAAAAGCAGCGATGGCTGCATCTGTTTTTTCATCAGAAGCTATCGTCACTTGTATTCTATCGGTGATTTCCAGACCCGATTCTTTACGGATATTCTGTACACGATTAATAATTTCGCGTGCCATACCTTCCTTCAACAGTTCGTCTGTCAATTCCACTTCAAGAGCCACAGTTAAGTTTCCATCGTTAGCAACCAGCCATCCCGGGATGTCTTCGCTAATGATTTCCACGTCTGTCAAATCCACAACAACATCGCCTCCCTCAACTTGCAGGGCAATACTTCCTTGTGTTTCCAACAAGGTTATATCCTCCTGACTCAAGCATTCCATCTGATTAGCGATGCTCTTCATCAACTTACCAAACTTCTTACCCATGGTTCGGAAGTTACATTTCACCTTCTTCACCAATACGCCTTGACCTTCGATAAAGTTGAGTTCTTTCACATTCACCTCATTCAACACAAGGTCTTTAATGGCCAGAATATGTTCTTTCTGCACAGCATCCATAGCAGGAACCATGATTTGCTGCAGTGGTTGACGCACCTTGATATTGACCTTACGACGCAAAGCCAATACCATTGACGTGATTTTCTGTGCCATTTCCATGCGAGTTTCCAATTCGGGAGCGATAAAGGCTTCATCTGCCTCGGGGAAATGTGCCAAATGTACCGATTCTGCAGTTTCTCTTCCTGTAACGCTAATCAAATCTTTGTACAAACGATCCGCATAGAAAGGAGCAAAAGGAGCGATGAGCTTAGCCACAGTTTCAAGACATGTATATAAGGTTTGATAGGCACTTATCTTGTCTTGACTCATCTCCTTACCCCAGAAACGTTTGCGGTTAAGACGAACATACCAGTTGCTCAAGTCGTCGTTTACAAACTTATCTATCAATCGACCTGCACGGTGGGATCGTAATCTGCCAACTCTTTATCTACATTCTTTATTAATGTGTGCAATGCCGACAATATCCAACGGTCGATTTCAGGGCGATCTTGCAATGCCACTTCGGGTTGACTATAGTCAAAGCCATCAACGTTGGCA
>JALEWR010000118.1 GCA_022783515.1 Prevotella sp. | reverse complement strand
CTTTTGATATACATTTTTTTGCGTTTAGGGTGTTGTTTTTTCGGTGTATAAAATATTTTTATTATTTTTGCACATTATAATTGATTAGGTTTTGAAACATTTTAGTCTTTTACTATTGTTGATGAACTTGTTGCTTGTTTCTTGTGAATTGAAATTGAAACCAACAGCAACAGACGGTCAAACCTCTGATATAAAAATCGAAAGGTATGATCGTCTGCAAAGTCGTTATCTTACCACTGGCGATTTCTCTGCATTGCAGGAAATGAATACCGAATATCCTATCGAAACGCGTACACTGATTGAGAAAGTTTTGAATTTAGGTTCGGTAGAGGATTATGAAATCAATAGTAAATTCTTAAAGTTCTTTCAAGACTCCACTCTTCAGTTGCTTATAGCCGAAGCGGAAGCAGAGTATATGCGTATGGATGATTTGGAAGAGGAGATGACACATGCGTTTAAGCATTTAAACAAATGGTTTCCCGATTTGAAATTACCTTATGTGTATGCTCAGATCGGTGCTTTGGATCAGAGTATTATTGTAGGAGAAAATAGCATAGGTATTTCTTTGGATAAGTATATGGGAACTGATTATCCTCTTTATAAGAAATATTACAGTGAGGAACAACGCGAGAGTATGACTCGCAGGCACATTGTTCCTGAAGCTATGAGTTTTTATCTTTTGAGTCATTATCCTTTGTCCGACTATGACTTCCGTTCGCAAAACGAACGCGATTTGCATATGGGCAAGATTATGTGGATAGTGAATAAGGCGGTGGGCAGAAATGTATTTAATACCAAGTTTGTTACTTTGGTAGAGAAATATATGAAAAGAAATCCCCGGATGGAGATTTCTCAGATGTTATTAGAAGATAATTATTCGGCTTTACAGCCTTGAACAATCTTGCGTTTTTTTAGTTCATTGTTCAACAGATTGGTGAACTCGTAATTCTTTAGTCCCCAATGTGGTGCAATGAGTAGATTGGGTGGGGATTGGCTAACAAATCTTTCAAGCACCAAATCCTTGCGTAAATACTGTATATATAAGCATATCGTATCGATATATTCTTCCAAAGTGTAAAGGTGGAAGGGGTTTTTCTTATATTCTAAAGCCAGCTTTGTGCCTTTAATAATCTGCATCTGATGGATTTTAAGAATGTCTATATCAAGAGCAGATATAAGAGGTGCTTGTCGAAGAGTTTCTTGTTGGTCTTCTCCCGGTAGTCCGATGATGATGTGGGCACCCACTCGGATAGCTTTCTTACGAGTTCTTGCAATGGTTTCCTGGCTGCATTGGAATGTATGACCTCGGTTGATGCGTTCGAGAGTGGTATCATTGGCTGTCTCTATTCCATACTCAACCAAAAGAAAAGTTCGTTGATTGAGTTCTTCCAGATAATCCAATAGGCTGTCGGGCATGCAGTCGGGGCGTGTTCCAATGACAATACCTGTCACGTCTTTTACCGATAATGCTTCTTCATACATGCTTTTTAGTATGTTGATATCAGCATAAGTGTTGGTATAGGCTTGAAAGTAGGCAAGGTATTTCATGTCAGGATATTTGCGAGAAAAGAACATCTTGCCCTCTTCTAATTGTTCTGTGATGCTTTTTTTTGTGTCACAATAGGATGGGTTAAAGCTGTTATTGTTGCAGTAGGTACATCCTCCACGTCCTAATAAGCCATCTCTGTTGGGGCAAGTGAATCCTGCGTCAATGGATATTTTTTGAACTTTGTAAGGTAATTGGGCTTTCATCCATGTGCCAAAGTCATTATATAAATGCGTCATTTTATTTTATTAACCGTGAAAAGTTCTTGTTCAAATTGTCTGTCAAGGAACAAAACTTATTATTTGATGCTTGCAAAAGTACGTTTTTTTAGCTATCTTTGCGAGTATAATATGTAAAAAATCTCAGAAAATGAAACAATTTTTGCTTCTATGCCTTGTGGCTTTTTCAGCTCCGTCGGGAGTCTTCGGAAAGACATTAGATTTAAGGTCGATTACGCAAGGCGAGTTTGCCGCACAGCACATAAGTGGAATCAAACCCGTTGCTAATACCGATTTGTATACTCAGGTGAGTGGAGATGGAAAACAGATTCTGCAGTTTTCATTTAAAACAGGAAAGCAGTTGGCTGTTCTTTTTGACGTTAATAATACCATGGGGCAGAAGATTGGTTCTTTTGATGAATATATCATGTCGCCCGATGGTAAAAGAATGTTGATTGCAACGCAGAAGAGTGGTATCTATAGACATTCTTTTAATGCCGTTTATTATATTTATACTATTAGCTCGCGTAAGTTAGAACGCTTGTCGGATGGTGGCCCGCAGCAAATTCCTACTTGGTCGCCTGATGGACAGCAGGTGGCTTTTGTTAGAGAGAATAATATATTCTTGGTTAAGTTGTTGTATGATAATGCAGAGAGTCAGGTAACGACTGACGGTAAAATCAATAAGATAATTAACGGTTTACCCGATTGGGTGAATGAAGAAGAATTCTCGATGAATAGTTCTCTTGTATTTAATGCGGATGGCACAATGCTGTGTTGGTTGAAGTATGATGAGACAGCCGTTAAGACATATTCTTTGCAAATGTTCAAAGGAATGCGTCCTGCGTTGTCGGATAACGACCTTTATCCCGGCGAATACTCTTACAAGTATCCTAAAGCCGGGGAACAGAATGCCATTGTTACAGCATGGAGCTATGATATACAATCGAGAAAAATAAGACAGCTCCAGGTTCCAATGGATAAAGACGGTTATATGCCTCGCATCAAATCTACTTCTGATGCATCAAAGATTTTGGTGTACACATTGAACAGACATCAAGATAAATTAATGTTATATACGGTCAATCCCAAATCGACAGTTGCCCAGTTGTTACTCAAAGAAGAGTCGAACAAGTATGTGCAAGAGAAGACTGTTACAGGAATCACTGTCTATAAGGATGCTATTTTGGTGCCTAGCGATAGAACAGGCATACAACAGTTGTATCTATACGATATGAACGGACAACTCATTCGTTCGATAGGAGATGGAAAAAGAGAAGTAACTACAGTGTATGGATATAATGCTGCCACTGGCGATGTCTTTTATCAAGCCACTGGCGAACAGGTTTATGAACGCTCAGTTTATGTTGCTCGTAAGAATGGAAAGGTGGAAGCTCTTGCTCAGCAGAAAGGTTGGAATAATGCCATATTCTCTTCCGACTTGCAATTTTTTATCAATACATGGAGCGATGCAAGTAGTCCTTATGTCTATACTTTAAGAGATAATAAAGGAAAGGTCTTGTCAACGCTGTTGGATAATGCCGCATTGAGAAGCAAGGTGGCTGATTATAATATTGTACATCCTGAGTTTTTCACATTCAAAACATCCGAAGGAGTTGATTTGAATGGTTGGATGGTGAAACCACAGAATTTTAACCCCTCAACGAAATATCCAGTTGTGATGTTTCAATATAGTGGGCCTGGAAGTCAGCAGGTCGTTAATTCTTGGAATATAGGCTCAATGGGACAAGGTGCTTTATATGATAACTATTTGGCACAACAAGGCTTTATCGTGGTATGTGTTGATGGACGAGGAACAGGTGGTAGAGGTTCGGAGTTTGAAAAAAGTACCTATCTCAAATTAGGACAGCTCGAAGCACGCGATCAAGTTGCTACTGCTGCTTATTTAGGAAGCTTGCCTTATATCGATAAAAACAATATCGGAATTTGGGGATGGAGCTTTGGCGGATTTACAACGTTGATGAGTATCAGTACCGGAGATAATATATTTAAAGCCGGAGTGGCTGTAGCTGCCCCAACAGATTTTAGATTTTATGATACCATATACACCGAACGTTATATGAGAACACCTCAAGAAAATAAAGAAGGCTATGGCGACAACCCTATTAATAGAGTGGGGCAGATGAATGCTTCACTACTTCTTTGCCATGGGTTGGCCGATGATAATGTGCATCCCCAGAATGTTTTTGAGTATTCAGAAGCATTGGTGCAAGCCGATAAAGATTTCCGTGAGTTGATTTATACAAACAGAAATCATGGCATTTATGGTGGAAACACCCGCACGCATCTATTAAGGCAGATTACAACCTTTTTCAAGGAAGAGTTGCAAGGGAAAAGAATGAAATAGAATAAATAAAGAGATAAGAATAGTTTTCAATTTAAATATACATGAAACATTTTAAAGTAGCGATGAACAGGAGAACAATGATTACCGCAAGCTTATTGGCGGTGATGTTGTTTTTAGGTTTTCAGAATGTAAAGGCTAATATTCCGGTTAATAAACGTGAGTTCCGTGGGGCTTGGATTCAATGTATCAACGGACAGTTTAATGGCATGTCTACCTCTCAAATGCAAGAATACTTGTTGCATCAGCTCAACGAGTTGAAGCAAAGTGGTGTCAATGCTATCATCTTTCAGGTGCGTCCAGAGTGCGATGCTTTATATGCCAGTAGCATAGAGCCATGGAGTAGATTTCTTACTGGTGTGCAAGGAAAAGCTCCTATACCTTATTGGGACCCCTTGGATTGGATGATTAAAGAGAGTCATAAGCGAGGAATGGAACTTCATGCGTGGATTAATCCTTATCGTGCGAAGATAAAAAGCACCAGAGAATTGGCCAATAATCATGTCGCGGTGAAGTATCCTGAACGTGTATTCCCTTATGATGGTCAGTTGATATTAAACCCGGGATTACCTGAAAACAGAGAATATCTTTATCAGGTGGTGGATGATATTGTAAGCAGATACGACATTGACGGCTTGCATATGGATGATTATTTCTATCCTTATCCAAGTCCTGGTCAGACGATAGCTGATGACGCAGCATTTACCCGCTATAATAATGGTTTTAAAAATATTCATGATTGGCGACGCGATAATGTGAATATTCTGATTAAAGAACTTGGAGAAAGAATACATCAACGTAAGCCTTGGGTAAAGTTTGGTATCTCTCCATTTGGTATTTATCGCAATAAACGTAACGATCCAAATATCGGAAGTGAAACCAGTGGACTCCAAAACTACGACGATCTGTATGCAGACGTATTGTTGTGGGTGAATAATGGTTGGATTGACTATAATGTTCCGCAGCTGTATTGGGAAATTGGTAATAAGGCTGCTGATTACAAAACCCTTATTGCTTGGTGGAATAAGTATGCCGGAAAGCGACCTTTATATATAGGTGAAAGTGTGG
>JALEWR010000126.1 GCA_022783515.1 Prevotella sp. | reverse complement strand
GCATAATAATGTTGCAAATAAAATCTTTTTCATACTCTTGTTTTTTGTTTCTTGATTTAATTTATTTCTCTCTATTTACTTATATTACTATTTAACTTATTGGGATTTTTATTAATAAAGTCTTTCCAACCACTGTATTTTACACCACTTTCGGGACTTCCCATCTGTAGGAAATGACAGTAAGCGGCTCCTAAAGCATCAGTAGCATCCATAAACTTGGGCATTTCGCTCTCATCTAAATGTAATAGTCGGCGTAACATGCCTGCCACTTGCTCCTTTGATGCTTGTCCTTGTCCTGTGATTGCCATTTTTATCTTTAATGGTGCATACTCATGTATGGGAATATCTCTTTGTATTGCTGCGGCTATTGCCACGCCTTGTGCTCGTCCCAGTTTGAGCATGGATTGTACATTCTTACCAAAGAAAGGAGCTTCAATCGCAACTTCATCGGGTAGATATGATTCGATAATGCCAGTGATTCGCTCAAAAATATGCCCTAAACGCAAATATTGATCCGTGGTTTTACGCATATCAATGACCCCCATTGCAATCATACTGGCTTTATTTCCCATAACTTTAATAATGCCATATCCCATAACATTGGTTCCTGGGTCAATGCCTAAGATTATCTTTTCTGCCTTTGTCTGCACCATGTTTGTTATCTTACCTATCCATATATGGGTTATGTGCCAATTCGTATCCAATGGTAGTGGTTGGTCCATGACCGGGATAAACAACAACACTATCAGGCAATTGAGAAATTAATCGCAAACTCTGCATCATCTCAAACATACTTCCACCAGGCAAATCGGTACGTCCTATTGAGCCTTGAAACAAGGTATCGCCCGAAAACGCCACATCTTCCTCTTCACAATAGAATATTACACTTCCCTTTGTATGTCCTGGTGTGTGGATAACTTTCAACTGATGATGGCCAAAAGCTATCGTATCACTTTCATGAAGCCAACGTTCCACCTGGGGCATCTCATCGTTCAACTCTATGCCTAACAATGTATTGGCTTGCAATGGCAGCATATTCATCAATTCCTTATCTGCTTCTGGAACTTCAGGTTTCAAACCATAAGAGGCATATATCATACCATTACCTAACTGATGGTCAATATGAGCATGAGTTCCCAATAAATGTTTGGGCAACAGCTGTTCTTCTTTTATATAGTCAGAAATTGCCTTTTTGTCTTTATCGTAATATGCTCCACAGTCAATAATGACGCATTCCTTCGTTTCGTCGCTTACAATATAACAGTTCTCTTCCAACATGTTACATGCTATGGTCTTGATTTTTAGCATCGCTTATCCTTATTATCAATCTACTCAACTTTATCTATCTCGCCTCGTTTAGATAGGAACATGTATGACATTCTTCTCTTTAAACCATGACTCTTTGAACCAATTAGAGATAGAGGTGATATCTGCTATCTTCTTAACCGATTGTACTTCGGCTTGAATATCACCACCTTTCAGACAAATTAGTCCGTTAGGGAGGGCATTGAATTGATTCTTACTTATATTCTTTTTAATGATTTTGAGTAAATCATCCAAAGGCATAACGGCTCTACTTACCACAAACTCGTACTTGCCTTTTTCTTCTTCACCAGAAATTTGTTGGGCCATCACATTCTGTAGCCCCACACTTTGTGCAATCTCTTGAGCCACTTTTATCTTCTTTGCCGTACGATCAATCAGTTTGAACTGGCAGTGTGGAAACATAATTGCCAAAGGAATACCAGGGAAACCACCTCCCGTTCCAAAGTCGAGAATGCTGGTTGAATCTTTAAAGTGAATGTATTGAGCAATAGCCAATGAATGCAAAATATGATGCAGATATAAGTTATCAATGTCTTTACGCGATATAACATTGATTTTCTCATTCCATTCTCGATAGAGTCTGTCCAATTCTATGAACTGCTCTCGCTGTCCTTGGGTTATATTCGGAAAATATTTGATTATTTCTTCCATGATTATTCTTTATCCTAATAAGTAAAACGACTAATGTCGCCTTTCTCATTCATTTTTAGCTATTCTCCTTTAATATACTTTTTACCTCATCCTTATCAATCTCGATTCGTATTTCTCCCACTTCGTGTGGAGCTATTTCGCTGTCGCAATAGATAAAGGTAAATTGATCCTTTTCTATCATGAAGTTGTCCGAAACATACACTCTTCCGTCGGCAAAGATATGCTTTTTGCGGAGCTCCTCCATGTTTTGTGCATCAAATTTCTCAAATATTCTGCTGAGAATAAGTTCTTCCAATGTTTTTTCATATCCGGGAACAAACAGAGAATCTAATTCGACAACACGCCCAGTCTTAACATCTATATTCTTAACTATGGTCTGTTGAATACCATAGGGGCCACCTCCATAGGTATCCACAGATGACTCGTAAATCAAAATATCTTTACTACCATTTCTCGTTTTTGTATTAACAAAGAAGTTATACTGATAAGATTGGGGATTATTTTTATCTTGAAGATAGAGCTTTTGATAGTCGCGGATATACTCATCGACAAGTCGTTTAGCAAAAAACTTGGTGGCTGTGGGGATATCCATTGTTGTATTACCGGTAAAGATATAGTCGGGGAGTGCCACTCCTGTATGTAAAATAGCCTGATTAAGTTTATTGCTGTTTTCACCTTTTGCATATTGTACACTAAGTCGGATATGACCTTGAGGTGCATTCTTGTCCCGAGTAAGCATGACAGTGGTGTCTACCACAATACTGTCAAATTCCACTCCGTCAATATGAGCAGTATTCTTGCTTTTACTACCGCATGCCCATATTGATAACACTATAAAAATGCTGATTAACAATCTTATCATTACCAATTCCAACTATTTATGCTACAAAGTTACGAATAATTTTACGAGGAATGTTAAATTCCATGTTAATCTGTGTAATCTGTTAACAAAAAAGAGTAATTTTGCACCGTACATTAAAACATTTGAATAAATAAAGCATGATCATATGCTTCTAATATAGTATGCAAAAAACTGTGGCACTCTTTGATTTAGATGGGGTGGTATTCAATACCGAACCCCTATACAGTGGTTTTTGGAAGCGTATTTTCAACCATTATTATCCCGAAGCCGTAGATCTTGAAATGAAAATCAAGGGGCAGACATTACATGAGATTTATTCTACCTACTTCACTCAAAGAGAAGAAGACCAACGTTCTATCAGTCAAGCATTAGCTGAATTTGAACAAAACATGCCTTTTATCTATATCGAAGGTTTCAAAGACTTTCTTTGCGACTTAAAAGACAATGGCATGAAAACTGCTGTTGTAACGAGTAGCAATCGAGAGAAAATGAATCAAGTATATTTACAACATAGCAACTTTAAAAGTCTGTTTGACAAGGTGTTAACGTCTGAAGACTTTGAATACAGTAAACCTCATCCCGACCCTTATCTCAAGGGGGCTGATTATTTTCATGTCTCGCCTTCTGCATGTATCGGATTTGAAGATAGCTTTAATGGATTAAAATCGGTAAAAGCCGCACAAATGACTGTTGTGGGCTTGTCTACATCCAATCCTCAATCAGTTATTGCCCCTTATTGCGATGTGGTTATTCCCCATTATGCAGGTTTAACTTATCATCATTTAATGGCGTTACTTTCCAATCACTCATAATCTTACTCTGTCTATGAATACTCCTCCAGTGGTTACTTCTAGCATTTGGCAACGCGATTTTTGGTTGCTCATCATCGCCAATCTTTTGGTTACGATGTCTATATATATGCTCATACCCATACTTCCTGTATGGTTACTTGGTGGACAATATCAAAGTCATATTGAAGTAGGTATCACTATGGGATGTTACGGCGTGGGACTCTTTGTCTTGGGGCCATTTTGCAATTGGTTGGTGCAAACCAAACGTCGCAATGCAGTATGCCTCTCCGCTATTATTGGCATTGTTGCTTGTATTCTGGCTTTATGGCTATTAGAAAAAAAAATACACCAAATTTCTTTTGCACAGTATATTTTCTATCTCTTAAGGTTTTGCTTAGGCATGGGCTTTGGCTTGGTTCAGATGGTATTGTCTAGTACGCTCATCATCGATAAAAGCGTATCGGTACAACGCACAGAAGCTAATTATGTAGCAGCATGGATGGGACGATTTGCCTTGTCTTTAGGCCCAATGTTGGGTATTGTTCTATCTCGCACAGAGCTTGACCCGCTATTAATTGCCGCTCTTTTGGCTTTTGTCTCGTTTACTCTCATCGCTAGCATTCAATTTCCTTTCAAAGCTCCCGAAGATAATATTAAACCGGCATCTACCGATCGTTTCTTCTTACCACAAGCCAAATGGCTTTTTTTAAATTTACTTTTGATTAATATTGTTATTGGTATTATTCTTACCATTGAGTTTACCGCTTCATTTTATGGTGTAGTGATGTTTGGCTTTTGTCTGGCTCTACTTGCCGAGCGATTTGTCTTTGCCAATGCCGATTTAGAAAGTGAAATTGTTACAGGTTTATTGCTTATTGCTTTGGCTGTGTTGGCATTGATGTCCAAAAACACAATGACTGCTAATATCTTACCTCCTATATTAATTGGTTTAGGAGTAGGACTTATCGGAGGACGTTTTCTTTTGTTTTTCATTAAGTTGAGTAAGCATTGTCAGCGTGGCACAGCACTTAGTACCTATATGCTTTCATGGGAAAGTGGAATGGCATTAGGCCTTTGGGTGGGTTATACACTTGTTTTTCAAAACGAACAAAAGGCTTATTCTTTATGCCTCATTCTGCTTACGGTGGCTTTTGTGGTCTACCATTTCTTTATTCATCCATGGTATATGTCTCACAAAAACAGATAATCACTCATCTGCAATAAAGATAAAACTACCATCAAGATATATCTCTTCTTCATTAATAAGATATTCCAGCGTCATATCAAGGGTTTCTTTAGGCATTCTAAGTTGATGCAATTCCGTGATATGATGCTTTTGCTTGTCGCTAAGTAGCTGCAATATCTGTGTGCGTATCACTTCTGCCGTTTCCTTATTCACATGCCTGGAATCGTGATAAAGACACACATCACACTGCTCACAGTCAGTAGAACGCTCTTCTCCAAAATATCTTAGCAACTGCCTACTCCTACATATATCGTCATTAGTGGCATAAGCTATAATCGCTTCTATACGGTTGGTAAACTGTTCTTTTCTTTCTTCGTACACTTCTTGGGGTATCACCACCTTCGTACCCTCAACCCTATCTTGCAAATAGGTGATAAGAGGAGTTTTGCGTTGAGGAATAAATGTAACAATATTTTTCCTACTTAGATTCTTTAACGTTACATATACTTGATGTGTTTCTGTATCCGCTTCCATGGCCACCATACTCTCATCAATATATACAAAGTCAGTAAAGAGACCTCCATAATGCCTCAACAAGGCTTCAATGATGGCACGTTCTTGTGATGAACCTTCTTCTAAGCGATATAGTTCGTTGCGATTGAGGTTAAACTTTAATCGAGCTTTAGCATCGGGTTCCATCTCATAATGTATATATCCCGAACGTTCTAACAGTCGAAGAGCTGAATCTGCATGAACAGGAAAATGCTTGAAATAACGAGAAAACTTATCTATATGAAAGACAAAAGTATGGCCCATACCGCTGCCGGTACCTAGTTGATAATAGTAAGCCAAATGGTCGTACACTTCCCTTATATAGTCTTTTGGTGGAAAATTATCGGCAATACGTTTATTGAGTTTTCGTTTGTCACTATCATTCCACAGCAACACGGCATACGCCTTTTTACCATCTCTTCCCGCTCTGCCTGCTTCTTGAAAATAAGCTTCGATAGAGTCGGGGCAATCGATATGTATAACGAGTCGCACATCGGGTTTGTCGATACCCATACCAAAAGCATTGGTTGCCACAATAATACGCACTTGGTCTGTCTGCCAATCGGTTTGCCGCTGATTTTTGATGGCAGGTTCTAACCCTGCATGATAAAAAGTGGCACTGAATCCATGTTGATTAAGATACTCAGATATTTCTTTTGCGTGCTTTCTACTTCGCACATATACGATGGAAGCTCCCTCTACAGACGACAATATGTGTACCAGCTGCGTGAGTTTATCAGTAGCTTCACGAACGATATAGGCAAGGTTTTTGCGTTCAAAGCTCATGCGAAACACTCGCTTCTCTTTAAACTGGAGTTGTTCTTGTATGTCGTCTATTACATGGGGGGTAGCAGTGGCAGTCAATGCTAAAATAGCCACATCGGGTTTCTGTTGTCTTATGGCGGCAATAGCAAGGTAGGAGGGACGAAAATCATAACCCCACTGACTAATACAATGGGCTTCATCCACGGTGATAAAACTTACATCAATATGGCGAAGCTTACTTTGAAAAAGCTCGGACGAAAGGCGTTCAGGCGATACATATAAAATTTTGACACCACCAAAAATACAATTTTCTAGAGTTTTGATGATTTCTTTTCTTGACATTCCCGAATAGATAGAGGCAGCTAAAATGCCTTTCTTGCGGAGATGCTCCACCTGATCACGCATCAAAGCGATAAGTGGAGTTATTACAATACAAACTCCCGGCATAGTAAGAGCCGGCACTTGAAAGGTGATAGATTTACCACCACCTGTCGGCATCAGTCCCAGCGTATCCTTACCTGATGCAATGCTTTCTATAATATCGCGTTGAATACCACGAAAATCAGCATAACCCCAATATTTTTGCAGTTCGCTTTGAAATTTGTCCATACTCCCTGCCTCTCTTTCTACATAGGCGTATTAGTTGCCGATACATCAAAATCATCTTCTTCGGTTGGACGAATATCCTCTATTTGCAGTTGTACTGCATTATGGCGAAAAACATTGTCTTCAATGCTATAAGCTATATCAAAACTTCTTTTCGACTTGATATAACGAGCAGAGGCACTCTGACCGAAAGCTATGCCATTGACCACATGGCTCGATTGTGAGTCGACCAATTCCAGTTTGATATGTTCTTGTTCTCTACCCACCACCTTACTTGTACCATAATCGTACACATTCTGAGTACAGAAACGTGGTTTCTGATTACCTGGCCCAAAGGGAGAGAACTTTTTGAGGTCGTTGTGCAACTTCTTAGAAATATCCTTGAAATCAATCACTTCGTCAATATGTAGCGTAGCTTCGGTTTGTTCGGGCAAGATATGTGTTTCCACATATTCGTGAAAACGTCTTCTAAACTCCGGCACATCTTCCCATTTCAGTGTTAAGCCTGCGGCATAAGTATGACCGCCGAAGTTAACCAAAAGGTCGCGACAGCTTTTAATGGCAGCATAAATATCAAAACCCATCACACTGCGAGCTGAACCTGTGGCAAACTCTCCTTCACGGGTAATGACCACAGTGGGGCGAAAATAGATTTCGGTGAGACGTGAAGCCACAATACCAATGACACCCTTCTTCCAGTGTTCATCGTACAAGACGATGGCAGAATGCTGTTTCTGACTTTCTAAGCGGGCTACAATCTGGTTGGCATCTTCTGTCATTTGCTTGTCTATATCCTTACGCTGCTCGTTATAGGCATCAATATGTTTGGCGTTTTGCAAGGCTGTGTTATAATCTTTTTCCACCAGCAAGTCTACACTTTCACGTCCTTTCTCCATTCGTCCTGACGCATTAATACGCGGACCAATTTTGAATACGATATCACTCATCGTTAGTTCGCGACCACTTAAGCCACAAATATCGATAATAGCCTTTAATCCTATACATGGATTTTGATTGAGCTGTTTTAGTCCGTGATAAGCCAAGATTCTGTTTTCATCTTCCACCGGCACGATGTCGGCAGCAATACTCACTGCACAAAGGTCGAGTAGGGGAATAAGGCGAGAAAAAGGAATACCGTTATTCTTGGCAAAGGCCTGCATAAACTTAAAACCTACACCACAACCCGACAAATGTTTAAAGGGATAAGTATCGTCCGGGCGTTTGGGGTTGAGAATGGCCACAGCTGGTGGAACCACCTCATCTGGCACATGGTGATCGCAAATAATAAAATCAATGCCTAAGCTTTTGGCGTATGTTATTTCATCAACAGCCTTAATACCACAATCGAGAATAATCACCAACTTAACGCCAACTTCATGAGCATAGTCAATGCCTTTCTTGCTAACGCCATAACCTTCCTCATAGCGGTCAGGAATATAATATTCTATATTGGAATAAAACTGCTGCAAAAATTTATATACCAAGGTAACCGAGGTACACCCATCGACATCATAATCGCCATAAACCATGATACGTTCTTTGCGTCCCATGGCATCGTTTAGCCGATCCACAGCCACATCCATATCCTTCATTAAAAATGGATTGTGTATATCATTGAGCTGTGGACGAAAGAAACGTTTGGCTGCACTTTCTGTGGTTATGCCTCTTTTCAGCAATAGAAGTGAGAGAATAGGACTCATGTTGAGCTTTTCTCCCAATTCCTTAGCCTGCCGCTTTTCTTCCGCTGTAGGTGGCTCGTATTTCCATTTAAAGTACATGTATTTCTTGTTTTATATTTTGTCAGTATTGAGATAACTAAAAAATATTTTTAGTGGCTGTAAAGTTACAAAATAAAAGTGACAAATGATTTTCCCACTTTAAAAACTTTGTAAGAAATGCAACCTATTGTATGCAGAATTGCATAGCGTATGGGTGTATTTCATTGCCCAATTAACAGTGAATAGCCTATAGATATAATTGGGGTTGCAATAAAAACGCAGTGCAAAAGTTTCAAAACCTTGCACTGCGTATGTTTTATAACTGATTGCTATTGAGCCTATTACTTAATGCCCAATTTATCAAGAATATCTTGGGGAACGGCATTTTTGTTAATCATGTAGTCCATGGTCTTCAATGCTACATAGTTCTTGGTCATGTACCATGTTCCTTTGTAGTCGCCGTAAGTTCCCCATGAGTTTTTCACCATATAGTATTCCTTACCGTTTTGGTCTTTTGCAATACCATAGATGTGCATACCGTGGTCGTCGGTTGTTTCCCAATTATCAAATGCTTCTTGTCTCATTTCTTGTGTAGGAACAATTTCGGGAGCATTGATACCGAGGGCATCATACTTCTCCTTCTTCTCGCTTGCAGAAAGTTTAAACCAACGATCAGCGTCAGTACCTGCCATAGAGCGTACTTTTTTAGCGTCTACAAGAATACCCAAGCCTTTACGAGTGAAACCATCTTCGGTAACATCACCTCCCCATGCCACGGTATAGCCATTCATGATGGCATTGTCGATAATGCGGCAGAGGTCGTCAATAGGAACATTATAGCTCAAGCCCCAACGCCAGTTATCTTGCACTTCCACAGCAAAAGCACTCCACATGGGGTGGTGAGTGTAGCTGGTGATACAGATATAATCATCCCAATTCAAGCCCAAGCTTGATGCAAATGATTGAGGAGTATAAGTCTTTCCTTCGTAAGTGAAACTTTCGGGGCATTTACCGAGGTAAGAATCCAAAATCCCATTCAAGCCATTCTTCCATGCTCCAGAAATCTTTTTGCTCTTGCTCTTAGCCACAGCTTCAACATATGGAGTCATCAAGTCAAAGAACTCGCCAAAGTTAGCCAATGAATCGCCGGTAAGAGAACCGGGAGCAGCCATTGCTGATTCAGGCACAAGACCATAAGTTTTAGCCACTACGAGTCCGTCTTCAAAGCTTCCACCTTGTGAGAAAGAAATGTCACCGTGCATTCTTACTGTTGCTGTTGCTCTATCAAAATAAGTGCGATGTGCCACGAACATTTCGCTCAAGTTGTATTCTTTACCTGTCTTCTTCAAAATTTCACTTTCAAAAAAGCTCAATCCTGAGTAAGCCCAACAAGTGCCACTACGATTCTGGTCTTTAATACTTGTAATCTTGTTTTCTTTTACTACAGTGAAGACAGGGTCAGTCTTCTTGTTTTCTTTCTTTTTACTTTTTGCATCGGCACCGGTAAACAACATGGCTACAAGTGCCAGAACTAAAATTTTCTTCATAAATTTATACAGTTTTATTTATATTTCTTCTATTATTTAAATGAGAACTTATGACTTATGCATTGCCATATAGTTTTCTACATCCTTTGCATGATAGGGAATGATTTTCTCACCGATTATTCTGCATCCATTGTCTGTAATGAGCAAGTCGTTTTCAAGACGTATACCGCCAAAGTCTTTGTAGGTTTCTAATAAATCGAAGTTGATAAACTCTTGACAATGTCCCATAGCCTTCCACTTATCAATCAAGGCCGGAATAAAATAGATACCCGGTTCGTTGGTTACAACAAAACCTTTTTGAAGCTCTCTTCCCAATCGTAATGCACCTGTTCCAAATTGTTTTGAAGGCTGTATATCTTCATTATAGCCGACATAAATTTGTCCTAATCCTTCCATATCGTGTACATCCATACCCATCATGTGGCCCAAGCCGTGGGGTAGGAACATGGCATGTGCTCCTGCTTGAACAGCCTCTTCGGTATTGCCTTTCATCAAGCCTATGTCTTTTAGCCGATCGGTCATGAGTCGACAAACATCCAAATGTACATCATAATATTTTACACCAGGTTTCGCTTTGCTCAAAGCTAAGTCATGGCAAGCCTCTACAATGCTGTAAATCTCTAACTGTCGGGGGGTAAACTTACCACCAACAGGCATGGTTCGGGTATGATCTGAACAATAGTGATTAATGGTTTCTGCTCCGGCATCACAAAGAGCCAGACGGCCTTCTTCCAATACACTCATAGAAGGATTGCCATGCAAAATTTCGCCATGCTGTGTATAGATGGTGGGAAAACTAACCATAGCACCATATGAGTGGGCTATTCCACTTACCTGCCCACCCACAAATTTCTCTGTAACACCAGGTTTGGTAAGTTGCATAGCGGTGGTATGCATCAAATACCCAATTTCTGCAGCACGTTCAAGCTCTGCAATCTCTTGCTCTTCTTTAATTGACCGCATCTTAATAACAGCTTGTATCAGCGTCATCGATGCAGCTTCTTTTTGTTGGTTAGGATGTATACCCAACAAATCGAATATCTCCAATTTTGTGTCATAGCGATAGGGAGGCAAGAAGTGGATTTTTCTTTTAGCTTTTAAAGCCTCATGACAAATCGTCTTAAGATGCTTGGCGGGAGCAGTATGTGCCACTCCTACCTGGTCAGCCATTTCGCTCATACTTGTAACCGAGCCACACCAAACGATGTCATCAAGGTCTATATCGTTACCAACGAGTGTTTCGGTATTGTTATCTATATCAATAACACCTGCCAAACCATCTCGCTGTTGGCCAAAATAATAGAGAAATGACGAATCTTGACGAAATGGATAATAGCCGTTACTTGGATAATTACAAGGTGATTCGTTATTACCGAAAAGAATAATTACGCCTTTTTGAACCAACTTTTTAAGTTCTTCGCGACGGCGTATATAAGTTTGTTTATCGAACATAGTATAAGTTTTTAAAACATTTGCAGGCAAAGATATAAAAAAAGCCATTAATTTAGTATATTTGTCAACAAAAATAAGCACTAATGCTTCTAAAGAACCAGATAGAGAAAGGATGGATAATAAAAATGAGTTTGAGAACAAGGTAGTAGTCATTACCGGTGGAGCTCAAGGCATTGGAAAAGCTATAGCAGAGAGTTTTCGTAAAGCCGGAGCTTGTATTTGTATCATTGACAAGCAGCCCGGCAAGCATTTTGTCGGTGATATTGCTGATAAGAGAACCTTAGAGGCTTTTGCCCGTGATGTCATTGCTCAGCATGGACATGTCGATTATATTATCAACAATGCTCTGCCAATAATGAAAGGTATCAACGAATGCTCCTACGAAGATTTCCAATATGCTATGAATGTGGGAGTTACAGCACCTTTCTATTTAGTAAAACTTTTCTTTAACTATCTTAATCCTCACGCGTCTATTATCAATATTTCATCGTCACGAGATAGAATGAGTATGCCTCAAACCGAGAGTTATACTGCAGCCAAAGGAGGCATTGCAGCTCTTACACATGCATTGGCCATGAGTCTGGCAGGTAAGGCTCGTGCCAACTCTATCTCTCCCGGGTGGATTGATACAGAAGATACCTGTTATCATGGTGCTGATGCAATGCAACATCCTGTTGGCCGGGTGGGAAATCCCAATGATATTGCCAATATGGTACTCTTTTTATGTTCGTCTCAAGCAGGTTTCATCACAGGAGAAAACATCTGCATTGATGGAGGAATGACCAAACAGATGATTTATCATGGCGAGCATCGTTGGAATTTTACTCCTCCCTATGAAGAAAGTAGATAATGACAGCTTAGTAATGATTTAAAGAAAAATAATGGAACAGACTTTATTATATATCCTACTCACTTATTGGGGGGTGATTAATATCCTCACTTTCTTTATCTTTGGTTTTGACAAGTGGAAGGCTAAACGCATGAAATGGCGTATTTCGGAAGCCATACTGCTCACCTTAGCCGCCATGGGAGGAAGCATAGGGGCGTGGTTGGGTATGAAAATATGGAAGCATAAGACCTTGCATAAGAAATTCAAATATGGCATTCCATTTATTATTCTACTGCAAATTTCCTTGTACATATATGTCTTTTATCAAATGGCATCAAGCAACTAAATTCGTTAAGTGATAGCAAAAACAAATAACTATCACCTTCATCAACCAATAAAAACAATTAAAACAAAAGGAGTATGTTAGAAAATATTGCTGATTTTACCGCATGGCCGATACTTACAGGATTGCTTATCGGCTATGTTGCCAATAGAATTATGAGTGGAGAGGGCAAAGGTTGCTGTATGAACCTTGTCATTGGTATTGTTGGTAGTTATGTAGGAACTATCATTAGTCATTTACTTGACATTGAACTATTGGGCAAAGGCTACCTCACCAATTTTGTCTTTTGCGTAGTAGGAGCTATCTCCGTGTTATGGATATGGAAGAAAATATTCGATTAACCTTGTTTTTCGTTCTGTCATCTCGTGTAAAAAATCTCCGACAGAAAAATTTTTAGCCGGTAATAGCTCGTATTCTAGTGCCTGCCCAACAGCAAACTTTGAATATATCATCTGTTTAAAGTCCAAAAGTCGATATACTTTTGAGCCACTTTCACATAGTCGTGATGGCGGGATATATATTCAATGCTTTGTTGCTGGAGTTTTTTTACCTGCTCGGGATGAAGAATCATTCGCTCCAACTCTTGATAAACACTTTCCTCGTTGGGCAATACATTGACGATGGGATGTAATTCGTTCTCGTCAATAACAGCATAATTTTCCGGTTCACCGCCACCCACACAAACAATACCCTTTGACATAGCAAGGAGAGCGTTCATAGATGGCGTGTAGCTGTACAATTGATCCAAGAGCATATCCGACCCATTCATCAATTGCTGATATTGTGCAAAAGGAACCGATTCTACGCAAATAAGCTCCATTTCATCGCTATATTTATCGGCTAATCGCTGCACTGCACGCAACATGATATCTGTACCTTTATAAGCATTTCTTTACTTATTGATACCTATAAACACCCTCATTTTATCATGATTTCGCTGAAGTCTACCATCATGATTGGAGGAATGAATGGGATAGGGAATAAAGGTTGTTTTGGCAGCATAATGCGGTTGATAACAAACATAATACTCATATAATCCCGCAACAATACCATCACAATCACCGGCAATCATCTTGTTGAGTTGTTCTTTATCTGTACCTATCCAATCTTTTGTCTCTTTCAAAGCATCGTCGTTGGTTCTCAACTCATCACCAATATTAAAATCGCTGTATCTCAACGGCTTTCTTGTGCGACATTCGTTCACCCAATAGTAATCCATACCAAAGGCCCCAAGAAACATTTTTTTGTTATACTTGCGCAGATAGCGATAAACGGGCATGATACGATGTGCCTTTATTTCAAGAAACATGGGATTGATTAGTTGAACCACATCATAGTTTCTCAATTTAGGAAGAATTGTCAAGAGCTTCATTATGTAAGCTATTCCACCCCATTTCCCTTCTTTTCTTACTAAATCAATATCGCGGGGATAGTCTTTCCAGAAATCTCCGTTCGATAAAACCGTAACTTCATGCCCCAACAGCCTTAAACCTTCAGCCAAAGTCCAATGCACATTGCTGTATTCACCTATTAATAATATCCTCATTGCTTTATCTTGGGTAATAGTTTAATTAACACTTTTCTTCCTATTTTTATTGAACTTATCTTTCTAAAACATTGGTATTTAACGGTATATTCCTTATCAGGTAACGGGAAGAATCCCTTTTTATACAATCGTTCTACACAACGTTCCAGATAGTGAATAGAGCGAGTCTCCATGATGATATTATAAAGATAGTCCATCGTGAGCTGTGCTGCTCTACGCTCCAAGGCTTCCCTGTCTGTCTTCGGACCTGTACTTGCCACGAGATAAAGATTAGCTATTACCTGTTCGTTATCCTGCAATCGCTGTAATGTCTTTTTCACTCCTTGCTCATGCATTCTCGATTCGGGTCGCTGTCGATAGAAATAAGCCTTATAGGCTGTGGCATATACTTGTTCAGCCTTGAGCAAAAGCTGGGGGGTCAGTTCCTCATCCTCGTGATAGG
>JALEWR010000113.1 GCA_022783515.1 Prevotella sp. | reverse complement strand
TCTCTTTACCTTTGTCGGCTTTTGTTTGATGAGCCAAGGGAAGAAGGAGGCTTAAAACATCGACAACAATGAAGAAACTGATATTCCTCTTCGCACTCATTACCTATCTTTCTGCCACAGACCTCATGGCACAAAAGGGCAAAGCCGGGGGCTTTGTTCCTCAAAGTGAGCATCCATTGGTAACAGAATTAACCGCTCCTTATCATCCTAAGCTGGGCTTGACAGGTAGACATTTTGCTCTTTGGCAGTGTCATGGCTGGTATTACGAAAAACGACTCGACCGTTGGGAGTGGCAGCGTGTGCGTCTTTTGCAGACCGTGGAAGACCTCTACACCCAGAGTTATGTATTGCCTTATCTTGTGCCAATGCTCGAAAATGCAGGGGCTAATGTTCTTCTGCCACGCGAAAGAGATTGGAATTTAAACGAGATTGTTGTCGATAACGATAAAAGCATCACTGCTTCTCATGCACGTTATGTGGAAGAAAACGGAGCGAAAAAATGGAAAAAGGGCGATGGTTTGGGCTTTGCTCATAACAGAGAGGTATATACCGACTTCCAAAATCCTTTCCAAGAGGGTTCTTTCCGTTATACAACGTCTATTACCAAGGGTAAAGAAAGCACTGCCAGTTGGTTTCCTGCGGTAGAGAAAACAGGTCGATATGCAGTCTATGTGGCTTATCATAGTTTGCCCAATAGCACCTCTGGAGCTGTTTATACCATTTATCATCAAGGTGGAGTGAGCAAGTTTAAGGTCAACCAACAAATGGGTGGTGGAACTTGGATTTATTTAGGCACCTTCACTTTCTCGCCCGATGAGGCTCACCGCCATCGAGTAACGTTGAGCAATGTCACCCAGCAGGCTGGCGAGGTGATTACTGCCGATGCGGTGAAGTTTGGTGGCGGCATGGGCAATATTGGCCGGCCACGCATCAGCCGGTATCCTCGCTTTACCGAAGCGGCACGTTATTGGATGCAATGGGCGGGTGTTCCCGATAGTGTTTATTCTGAATCGAAGGGCATGAACGATTATACCGACGATGCTCGAGGACGTGGTTTGTGGGTCAACTGGCTGTCGGGTGGTTCTGATGTTCATCCCACCGCCAAGGGATTGAATATTCCCATCGACCTCGCCTTTGCCTTCCACACCGACGCCGGTACCACCAAGAACAACGATATCATTGGCACTTTGGGTATCTATTATGCCCAGTCTTACGACAGTCTTTTTGCCAACGGAACTTCTCGAATGATTTCCCGCACACTCACCGAGAGCGTCCACAATAGCATTGTCAACGATATTCGCCGTTTGTACGAACCCAAGTGGAGTAGTAGAGGCAATAGAGATGCCTCTTATGTAGAAGCTCGCATACCGCGAGTGCCTACCATGTTGCTCGAATTATTGTCGCATCAAAACTTTGCCGACATGCGTTACGGACTCGACCCTCGATTCCGTTTCTCTGTCAGTCGTGCTATCTATAAAGGTATGTTGCGATTTATCGCCCGGCAACGTGGCGAAGACTATGTTGTTGCTCCCTTGCCTGTAGAGCATCTTTCGGCACAGCTCACCGAGGAGAATAAGGTGAAACTCACTTGGCAGGCAGTGGCCGATTCGCTCGAACCCACAGCCATTCCCCACAAGTATATTGTGTATACTCGTTATGGTGATGGTGAGTTTGACGAAGGAAAGATTGTACATAAAGAGAAGTATGTGGCAGATATACCTGTCGATGTGGTGTGCAGCTTCAAGGTTGTGGCTGTAAACAAGGGAGGAAAGAGCTTCCCCTCGGAAATTATAGCCGTGGGTAAGAGTTCACTGCCCGATGCTCCCAAAGCATTGGTGGTGAATGGTTTTGACCGCATATCAGCACCGGCCGACTTCGTTGCACCTGCTCCTGCCGATACACTCTATGCCGGTTTCTTGGACCAAGTGGATCATGGAGTGCCTTATCTCTATGATATCAGCTATACAGGTAGCATGAAAGAGTTTAACCGCTCATTGCCTTGGATGGACGACGATGCAGGGGGCTTTGGCGATAGTTATTCTAATTACGAAACAAAGGTTATTGCCGGCAATACCTTCGATTATCCTGCACTTCATGGCGATGCTATTTTGAAGGCAGGCTATTCGTTCGAGTCGTGTAGCAATGAGTCTTTTACAGAGGCGAAAGCGGGTTATGCCTTTGTTGATTATATCTTGGGTAAGCAATGGCAAACCAAGATGGGACGAGGCGGAGTGAAGCCCTTGCAGTTTAAGACATTTGACGACCAAGTGCAGGAGGTTCTTACCCAATACACCCGGCAAGGTACACCTCTTTTGGTTTCGGGTGCTTTTGTGGCGTCCGACTTATGGAACAACCCTTTAGCACCTCGTCGACAAAAAGATATTAACTTTGCAACTAACGTGTTGAAATATCAATGGCGTAATAGTAGGGCTGCCATTACGGGTAAGGTAAATATCGTGCCTTCACCCTTGCAGTTGACAGAAGGACAATTGCTATATAGTCATCAACTCAACGACAAGCAATATGTGGTAGAATCGCCCGATGCCATCGAACCTGCAAGCAACAATGCTTATACTGTGATGAGATATGCAGAGAACAATCTGAGTGCGGCTGTGGCATATAACGGAACTTACAAAACCTTTGTCATGGGTTTTCCGTTCGAGTCGATTGCTACTGCCGAGCAGCGAGAGAAACTGATGAAAGATATCATCCTTTTCTTTGCAAAAGAATAGTAAAAAGTTCTCTTTCATCGCTACAAACCTTCTCTTCTATCTTTCCAAACCTTCTCTTTTATCTCTCGAGAGCAAGGTGTCAACACACCGGTTAAGGCTGAATTGAGCAGCAGGATAGACTGAATTAATCAGCAAAATAGGCTGAAATGATGAGCAAATAAGTCTGATTTGAGAGGAGAAAGATGGAGTGGAGCATGGTAATGAATGAAGAATAGAACGACAAAACAATAAAAACAATCCATTAAAAAGTATCATATTATGAAGAAAATAAGTTGCTTTATACCCCGTATCAGTGAGGAACAAACAGCAAAAACCGTTCAAGAGTTCGCATCATACAGCCAAGATGTGGAAGTGATTTTGGTAGACGATAGTTTGTATCAAACAGCTACCATCCGACAGATGGCAGAGAAAGCCAATGGCGAATATACACTTGTCTATACCAAATACACCACACTCAAGCTGGGCTATTGTGCCTTAGAGCGTATGCTTAGCATAGCTCAAGACACAGCGGCCGGACTTTTATATGCCGACCACTATCAGGAGAAAGAGGGAGAGCTGATTAAGGCTCCCGTAATAGATTATCAGATGGGTTCGCTTAGAGACGATTTCGACTTTGGCTCGTTGCTCCTTTTCAATACTGCGGCATTGAAAGAAAGTGTTTCGAGAATGGCAGCCGACTATCAGCATGCGGCTCTCTACGACTTAAGATTGAAGTTGAGTCAGAAATATCCCATCGTTCATGCCAACGAATATTTGTATTGCGAAGTGGAAGAAGACACCCGTAAGAGTGGAGAAAAGCAGTTCGACTATGTCGACCCACGCAATCGCGACCGCCAGATAGAGATGGAACAAGCCTGCACAGAGCATTTAAAAGAGGTGGGTGGTTATCTGAAACCCGAATTTGAGAGCATCAATTTCGATGCAGGAAGTTTTGATATGGAAGCGTCGGTTATTATTCCTGTGCGTGATAGAGTGAAAACTATCGGAGCAGCCATCGAGTCGGTGTTGAAGCAAAAGACTACTTTCAAGTTCAACATCATTGTTATCGACAACCATTCTACCGATGGCACGACAGACGTTGTTGCAAAATTGGCTGCCGACGAGCGTGTGGTGCATCTCATTCCCCAACGCAACGACTTGGGCATTGGCGGTTGCTGGAACTATGGTGTACAGTCGGCACAATGTGGAAAGTTTGCTGTGCAACTCGATAGCGACGATCTTTATAAGGACGAAAACACCTTGCAAACCATTGTCGATGCCTTTTACGAGCAACAATGTGCCATGGTAATCGGTACTTATATGATGACCGACTTCGAACTCAATACCCTTCCTCCCGGTGTGATTGATCACAAGGAATGGACTCCGGATAATGGACGAAATAATGCGTTGCGTATCAATGGATTGGGTGCTCCTCGTGCATTCTATACTCCGGTGTTACGTCAGTTGGGTTTACCCAATACCAGTTATGGCGAAGACTATGCTGTCGGCTTGAATATTTCGCGTCGTTTCCAGATTGGAAGAATATACGATGTGTTGTATCTCTGCCGTCGTTGGGGTGGCAATTCGGATGCATCGTTGAGCATAGAGAAGGTAAATGCCAACAATTTTTATAAGGATAGCATTCGCACATGGGAGCTGCAGGCACGCATAGCGATGAATAAGAACAGATAAAAGCAAGAAAAACAATGAAAGAAAAAACTATAAAGAATAGACCTTGGATGTGGATTCCTACGCTCTATTTTGCCGAAGGAATACCCTATTTCATCGTGAATACCATCTCGGTAACGATGTTTACCCGCATGGGTGTACCCAATGGTGAGATGGCTTTATTCACCAGTCTGCTCTATCTGCCATGGATGATTAAGCCCTTGTGGAGTCCCTTTGTCGATATTCTTAAGACCAAGCGTTGGTGGATACTCTCTATGCAGGTGTTGATGACATTGGCTTTTATTCTACTTACGTTGAGCATACCTCGTCCGGAGGCATCGGTTATCTCGGAAATGCAAACGCCCATTGGTTTGTTTACATTCACCTTGATACTGTTTATCATTACTGCCTTTGCATCAGCTACGCACGATATTGCCGCCGATGGATTCTATATGTTGGCACTTAATCAGTCGCAACAATCGTTTTTTGTAGGCATCCGCAGTTTGTGTTATCGCCTTTCGTCTATCTTCGGGCAAGGTGTCTTGGTGTATATTGCCGGCCATTTGGAAACAACCACCGGTGATATCCCTTTGGCATGGACAATGACGATGGGTGTAACAGCCGTTCTCTTTGCTCTTGTCAGTTTCTATCACCTGTTCTTTATACCCAAGGCGGCAGAAGATACACCAAAGTTGGGCGAAGCCAAAGCACATGCACAAGATATATTGAAAGAGTTTGCACGCACCTTTAAAACCTACTTTCAGAAGTCGGGCGTATGGGTTGCCATCCTCTTTATGCTGCTTTATCGTTTGCCCGAAGCCTTCTTGCTCAAGATGGTAAACCCCTTCTTGTTAGACAGTAAGGCACATGGCGGACTGGCAATAGCTACCGAACATGTGGGACTTGTCTATGGTACGGTGGGTGTTTTCTACTTGATTATAGGCGGTATCATAGGCGGTATAGCTGCTTCTCATTGGGGATTGAAGAAGGTATTGTGGCCTATGGCAGCCATGATGACCTTGCCTTGTTTCACCTTTGTATATTTAAGCATGGCAATGCCCGATAATCTGTGGGTTATTGGAGCATGTGTGTCGGTGGAACAGTTTGGTTATGGCTTTGGCTTTACAGCTTATATGCTTTATATGATGTATTTTTCGGAAGGTGAATTCAAGACCGCCCATTATGCCATCTGTACAGCCTTTATGGCTGCTAGCATGATGATACCGGGCATGTTTGCCGGTTATTTGCAAGAGTGGTTGGGTTATGAACACTTCTTCTGGATGGTTATCGCATGCTGCCTGGCTACGGTTGTTGCCACCTTGCTCATCAAGGTGGAACCGGAATACGGACGAAGCAATAGTAAAAAATAAGGAGATAGACGTATGAGAACAATATGGTTATCGCTCTTGGCATGTCTTTTCGCCTGTTCATCAACAGCTAAAACCAAGCAGGTGATGACAGGTATCGACATGTTGGAGAAAGGCGGATTTGTTATTTTGCAAGGTAAACGTGTGGGCTTGATTACCAATCCTACGGGCGTGAACCGCGATTTGAAGTCGACAGTGGATGTGCTGAACGATGCGAAGAATGTGAAGCTTGTGGCACTCTTTGGTCCGGAGCATGGCGTTCGCGGCGATATTCATGCCGGCGACAAGGTAGATAATATGAAAGATGAAAAGACAGGGCTGCCCATTTTCTCGCTTTATGGCAAGACACGCAAACCCAGTGCCGAGATGTTGAAAGGCATTGACGTGCTGGTTTACGATATTCAAGACATTGGTTGTCGGTCTTTCACCTTTATCAGTACCATGGGACTGGCGATGGAAGCTGCTGCCGAGCTAGGCATTGAGATGGTGGTTTTAGACAGACCTAACCCCATTGGCGGTTTAAAAGTGGAGGGCTGTCTGACCGAAGACGATAGAATCTCGTTCGTAAGCCAATTCAAAATACCCTATTTATACGGACTCACATGCGGCGAGTTGGCACTCTTGCTCAACGGTGAGCGTATGCTTAAGAATCAAGTGCAATGCAAATTGACGGTTGTTAAGATGAAAGGATGGAAGCGAAAGATGAACTATGGCGATACCGGTTTGCAATGGATAGCCTCTTCTCCACATATTCCGCAGGCAGTGACCTCTTACTATTATCCTGCCAGTGGCATTGTGGGCGAGTTGGGTTACTTGTCTATCGGAGTGGGATATACCATTCCTTTCCAAATGTTTGCGGCCCCTTGGATGGATGCCGACCTCTTGGCTGACGCCATGAATGCACATCGTTTGCCAGGCGTAACCTTCCGTCCTATCCATTTACGACCCTTCTATAGCGTAGGTAAAGGCGAACAGCTGCAAGGTGTTCAGGTGCATATCACCGATTATGCCAAGGCATCGCTCACACCCATCCAGTTTGTCTTAATCGAAGAAGTGGCTCGTCTTTTTCCACAACATTCCATCATGGAACATGCCGACAGCAAGCGTTTCGATATGTTTGATAAGGTATGCGGTTCTAAAAGCATCAGAACGTTGTTGGCAAAGCGTAACAAATGGAAAGATGTGAAGAAGTATTGGGACAAGGATGTGAAAAGTTTTCAACAGTTGTCTAAGAAATATTATCTTTATAAATAATCAATTCTACGCATTATGAGTACAACCAATAATAGCAACAAACGTATCTTAGCCATCGATATCTTGCGAGGACTTACCATTGCCGGGATGATTATGGTGAATAATCCGGGTAGCTGGGGGCATCTCTATGCACCTTTGGCACATGCCGAATGGAACGGATTGACACCTACCGACTTGGTTTTCCCCTTCTTTATGTTTGTCATGGGAATGTGTATTTATATTGCTATGAAGAAGTTTGACTTTACCTATAGTCCCATTACCCTGCACAAAATAGTGAAGCGAATGCTGCTTATCTATCTCGTAGGCATAGCGATGGGTTGGTTTTCTAAATTTTGTTCGCGTTTGGTTTCTCCCTTAGAGGGAGCCGAATGGTGGCAACAGGCATGGTATATGGTATGGTCGTTTGATACCATTCGCCTCACCGGCGTTCTGGCTCGCTTATCGGTGTGCTATGGTATCACCGCCTTACTCGCTGTCAGTATCAGGCATAAGCATATTCCCTACATCATTCTGGGACTGTTGGTGAGCTACTGGTGTATCCTCTTGGCAGGTAATGGATGGGCTTATGACATGACAAATATTCTCTCTGTGGTAGACCGTTATGTACTGACAGAGGCACATATGTATGACGATAATGGCATCGATCCCGAAGGATTATTAAGTACTTTGCCTGCCATTGCTCATACTTTGCTAGGCTTTTGGATTGGTAAGAGTGTTTTTAGTGTAACAAATGGCGAAATCCAAACCATGGGACATGCGGTGGAAACATCGCTTTCTAAGGTACTGCCTTTGTTTATTGCAGGAGCATTGCTCACTTTTAGTGGCTTTTTGTTAAGTTATGGTTGTCCAATCAATAAAAAAATATGGTCGCCTACCTTTGTTTTGACCTCTTGTGGTATGGCATCCACCTTGTTGGCTGTTCTCGTATGGGTAATTGATGTAAAGGAACATCGCCGTTGGTGCAAGTTCTTTGAAGTGTTCGGGGTGAATCCGCTCTTCCTCTTTGTCATGAGTGGAGTGGTCTCTGTCATCTTCCGGACAGTTCGTTGGACATGGGAGGGAACAACCAAAAACCTTACCCGGTTCTTGTATGAAGACCTCTTTTCGCCTCTCTTTGGCGAATATGGAGGTTCGTTAGCATACGCCTTACTCGTTGTAGGCATTCTGTGGGCGATGGGCTTGTATCTCTATAATAGGAAAATTTATATTAAGTTGTAACACAAAAGATATACGATATATGAACAAAACATTTATCATTGCCGACAGTGGATCGACAAAAACCGATTGGTGTGTTGTGGAAAATGGCATGCGTATGAATACGATTGCCACGAAGGGCATGAACCCTTTCTTCCAAACGTCTGAAGAGATGGAGGCAGAGATAGAAGAAAATCTTTTGCCACATATTGCGTCTCGTGATATCAGTGCCATTTATTTTTATGGGGCGGGTTGTATTCCTGCTAAGGTGCCAATGGTAGAACAGGTATTGCAACGCTGTTTTCCTGAAGCAACGACAATTGAGGTCAGCTCCGATTTGTTGGCAGCCGCTCGTTCACTTTGTGGTCACGACTCGGGTATTGCCTGTATTCTTGGAACAGGATCTAATTCTTGTTTCTACGACGGCAAGGACATCTCGTTCAACGTTCCCGCCCTCGGCTTCATCTTAGGCGATGAGGGCAGTGGTGCCAATTTGGGCAGATTGTTGGTTGGCGACATACTTAAGAATCAACTGACCGATGCTTTGAAAGAGAAATTTTTTGCTCAATTCAATACCAATATGGCAGAAATCATTGAGCGAGTTTATCGTCAACCTTTCCCCAATCGTTATCTGGCAGGGTTGAGTGTGTTCCTTATCGAGAATAGGGAAGTAGATCAGGTGCATCGTTTGTTGGTCAATGCTTTTCAAGCATTTATCCAACGCAATGTTATGCAGTATGATTATAGGCTTTATCCCATGAATTGTGTAGGATCAATAGCTTACCATTATCGTAGCGAATTGATGGAAGCAGCACAAGCGTTGGGCGTAAAGGTGGGGGCAATAGTTAAAAGTCCGATAGACGGATTGGTTGCATATCATATTAAATAAAGAAAGAATAACAGATTATGAGCTTTATAAAAATAACCGAACAGCCATCGTTATACAACGATTTGGAGAAGAAATCGGTAGAAGAATTGTTACGCGATATCAACACAGAAGACCAAAAGGTGGCATTGGCAGTGGAACAAGCTATTCCACAAATAACAAAGTTGGTGGAAGAGATTGTACCTCGTATGCAACGTGGCGGTCGTATATTCTATATGGGAGCAGGTACAAGCGGTCGCTTAGGTGTACTCGATGCTTCTGAGCTTCCACCCACCTTTGGTGTTCCTAAATCGTGGGTTATGGGCTTAATTGCCGGGGGCGACACTGCATTGCGTAATGCTGTGGAGAATGCGGAAGATAGTAAGGAAGATGGATGGAAAGACTTGCTGAAGCAAAACATCACGGCTGATGATACAGTGATTGGTATTGCGGCATCTGGCACTACACCTTATGTCGTTGGAGCCTTGCACACTGCCCGGAAGAATGGTGTTCTTACGGCTTGTATAACGAGTAATCCCGATTCGCCCATGGCAGCAGAATCGGATATTGCCATTGAGATGGTGGTTGGTCCGGAATATGTTACAGGCAGCTCGCGAATGAAGTCGGGAACCGGTCAGAAGATGATTCTCAACATGATTAGCACAGCTGTTATGATTCAGTTGGGTAGAGTGAAGGGCAACAAAATGGTGAATATGCAGCTGACAAATAAAAAACTTGTTGACAGAGGCACACGCATGCTCGTCGATCTCTTAGGCTTGGAGTATGATCAAGCCAAAGAGTTGTTGCTCTTACATGGTTCGGTAGAGAAAGCGTTGAAGAGTATCTCCAGGCAAGTTTAATAAGTCTGAGAGTCTGGTAGGTCGGACTTGTCAGAATAGTTCGGCATCTCTGATTCGTCTGATACCTCCAATCAGATTTTAAAACACTTAAAGACACCCACACGCAAGCCTCCTTTCTTCCTTTCCGGGGGAGGTCTGGGTGCGGCTTTAAGAATCTTTTTTTGTTTT
>JALEWR010000107.1 GCA_022783515.1 Prevotella sp. | reverse complement strand
ACAGTCTTGATCTTCGGCTGTAACATTATACATATCGTTGGGAGTGAGCGGAGGTAACAATTTGATGTTAAAGAAATCCCTTACACCATCACCCATGTTTTCATGTTTCCATGTGTCGCGATAGGTGTAGTTAAAAATTTTAGGTGTCATAGCCTGTCGGTCCTCAGCCTTGTCTTTACCGTTAAAAGATTCGGCAGGAACGCCCTCGATGACACCGGTTGTAGGCATATCTTCACGATAGCGAACATCAAGAACCGGATAAGGGTTATTGTGTTCATCCAAATGACTGATACTGAAAAATATCTGATATTCGTCAGAATGGTTCAATATGTTATCATTGATCAGCCGACCTTCTTTATCATAAAAATAGAGACATAAAGCCCATAGCTTGCTGGTTCCGCCCACCACTCTGAAATATTCGGGATTGATATTGCCTTTTTGCTCTTCCACATAGGTGCGGATGCTGTTATAGTCCATGGCTATTCGAGGTTGTCCCGACTTGGTGTTATACACTTCAGCAAACTGTTCTTGTTTCCAAGCGGCTCTGGAATAGACATGGTTGGCATGCATTTTTCCGCCATAATGAGGATGTCCCTCTTTCAGCATCACCAAACAAGAGTACCAATTGGCAAATGCACCTTGTGGGTCGGGGTTGGCAACATCAGCGTTCTTGTCGGCAGGAAAAGGTTTCTGTCCCGGCTCTGTGCCGTAATAAATCTCTGCTCCGGAGCGAGGAGTTTTCTTCTGTATCAGTGGGTTTTCTTCATCATTGACACTCACTTTGCCAAAGACAAAATCATCGCATGCTGTAGCAGTTAACAATAGCACACCTGAAAATAATATGTTTACTATCTTTATTGTATTCATCATCTTTCTTCCTATATAGTTACGGTGGGTATATGATTAAACCAATCGGGATCGTCGCCAAACATTTTAAGCAATGTTGTTGGGTCGGCTTGTGGATAATACTTTTTGATATCAGTGACAAACTGTTGTTTATCACCGTCTAAATCGGCTATTACACGGAAAGGCAAGGGGTAGTCGATGTCAAAGGTATTCCATGAGGGAGATATTTGATTAAACTCGTGCAACACGCCCAAGGTATTATTGATGCCCACATACTTCTCTGTAGATGTCAGCATATGGGAAATGCAAATACGCATTTGAAAGGCAATATTACTTTTCTTGAATTGCAGAACACCCTTAAAACCCAAGTAGTCACGGTTGGTTTGGGTGGTTAAGTCACGTTTTTTCTGGAGAAGAATCGTGGGTTTTCCCGCTCTTATCCTACCCAAATCATCCACTCCCTTTACCTTCGTATAGAGATAATGTTCTACAGGGTCGGTATCACGATATTGATAGGTGAATATCCGGTCAGCCTGCTCGTCAAGCATCGACGAAGACAATGTTTTGAATAGGCGATACTGTTTACCGTCCTTATCGGTGAATGTAGCAGTGGCTTCCTTGGTTGTGGCTTTCTCAACAGCACGCTGAGCCAGGAAGGAATGATAGCGTATGCCTTGTGTTCCTTGATGGGTTACGTCTACATATACATTGTTGGGTGAAACTTCGGTAGCTGCTTGCAAACTTCCGTCCGCGTTTCTTTGGAAGGTAAAATTGTCGTAATAGGTACTATCCAAGGTCATCGGATATACCAACTGCTGCCCGGTTAGCGAATGATTTTCCAACGTAAAGAAGTGTTGATGATGCTGTAAGGTTGAACTTTCGAGGTCGTTGGCATCATAATGCGAGAACTGATGATTTATCAGCTTACCATTTAAGTCGTAATATTTCAACTCCAAAGTATAGTAGAATCTGTTCGATTTCACTACATCAAAGCATTTTCTCGTAGACGTGATGGTTATTTGTCCGTCATCGTCTTTGCTGATATCTATTTCCTGATAGATGGGAACAGGCGGTTCTTTTATGGAGGATATACCATAGGCGGCATATGAACGCCCATCGCTTCTTTTCTGTGCAAGACGCAGTATGGCTTGCACAGTATAGATTTGATCATGCCCTTTAACATTACGTTCGATGGATGAGCCGGGAGCTTTTACCAAGGGGCGTAAGAAACTTTCCATCCTGTCGGCAGAACAAGCAGTTAAAAATACCATTGAAAGAATGGCACATATATGATTGTTTTTTAGATTTTTCATTTCTTAAAAATTATATATTGTCTTAATGGTGAATTGAGAACCTCTTTCGTGGGCATAGTAGCGGAAACGGTCTGTGTATTCTTTATACAAACTGTTGAGCATGTTACTGCCAAGGAGTATGACTCTCAAGCTATGCTTATTCTTTAATTCCGTGCCGGCCTCCAGCGAACCGCCTAGCAAAAAGTAGGCAGGTGGCGTTTCAGGTACAAGGTCTTTGATTGGGTCAAAACGCTTTTGTTGAGTGACATATGTCCCATCCAAAGAAGCATTGAATAGCCATTTACTTTTTCGGCCCAAGCCAAACTGATATTCGCAAGCAAGTCCATATCTGTCGGAAGGCATAAAAGGAAGCCAGTTGTCCTGACTGATATTGCGAGCATATATCCATTCTCCCTTTCCGCTTATCTTCAAATCTTTGTATGGCATCACTGTTGCTGTAAGATCGCCGCCCACCAGTCGTACGTTGTCCTGACCGTAAATAAACTTAGGATACTTTCCGCTGGGATGATTGTGAAAACGATTGGCTCCCATACCTATATTGTCATAGATATAGTTAGTAACCTGTTGATAGAACAAACTCGGCTCAACTGATATTCGTTCTGTGCGGTAACGTCCTCCAACCACAGCTTTATAGCCACGTTCGCTCGTCAGTTCATTATTGCCCACGACCCAATAAGTGCCATGATGCAAGCCCGAAGCATATAACTCGTTGATATCAGGTGGACGCCAGGCCCATCCCAAATTAACACGGGCTTCTAAGTTATTTGAGAAGGAATAGTGGGCTGCCACATTGCCCGTGAAGTTACTATAAACCTTAAAAGCACTATAATACTGGAAACTCGACAAACTGGTATAGCCGTTAACATCCAATCCGCGTATGTCGTAACGCATGCCGGCAGAACACACCAACTTGCCGAAAGTCATCTTATGCAACAAGAAAATACCGGTTGTCAAGGCAGTAAAGTTGGGGATAAAGGCCGGCTGTCTTGTTCCGGGGATATTATAGTTGGTCTGGTACATATATGCCAAACCGGCCTGTGAGGTCATTCCCTGTGTCCAGTTACCACTCCATATGGCTTCCGCATTGTATGTAGTGAGTTTGAGATCCTGTACAGGCAACCAGCTGAACTTTTCTTTTTTTCTGTTCTCAAATTCTTCACGGAGGTTTTTCTGGAACGATAATCTAAACAAAAGATTATGTTGTTTTGATATACCCCAATTAATATCGCTCTTAATGGTAACATGTTGCGACTGCTGGAAGGGCGGAGCTATATCATAAGAGAATGGGCGAATGGTATTTTCTTCGGGGCGTCCGATTTGGAAACGAGTGAGGAGTTGGTCAATATCCGATAGTTTACTGCCATAATATAAACCACATCGCGAATAGTAAAGACTTCCTCCCAAGGTTACAGTTAATTTGTGTCCCTGATATCCGGCAAGTGCCGAGAAACTGATATTTTTATACCCTGTATTGTTTAGTAGGTAATCGGCTGTGGCATAATCGCCCGCCCGTTGGTACTTGGAATGAAGTCGGAGTCCCACTTTTTTATATCCCATCTCGATTGTACTCGAAAAATCGTAGGACCGCGAATTGGTGGAATAACCGGAATTGACATTTCCATTCACCTTTAACCGATCGTTTCCATACGGCAATTTTGCCTGATTGAACAGTACCACTCCGCCAACTGCACCATAACCATAGCGTATAGACTCCGCTCCCTTAATCACTTCTACAATGCTTGATGCCGTATGGTCGATTTCTGGTGCATGGTCGATGCCCCAATTCTGACTTTCAAGACGCACGCCGTTGTTGACCAACAAGATACGACTGCTATGCATTCCTTGTATCACAGGCTTGCCAATGGAATTACCCGAACTGATACTGCTCACACCCGGCACTTTCTCTAAGAGTTGTGATAAAGACAAAGAAGAGTTTTTTGCCAAAGTCTTGGCATCAATCACTGAGGCTTGTTGCAAGACAGACGAATGGCGTTGTTGACCGCTCACTGTTATTCCATCCAGCATCTTCGCTGTTGAATGCAAATAAATGGTCAGTTGAGAACCTTTCACCGAAAAAGTTTTGGCTGTCAGTGTATTGTAACCCAATGAACGGACAGAAAGTGTAATCTTGCCTGCTCCGTCGTAAGGAATGCGGCAATATCCGGCAGAGTCGGCAACAAAAGTCTGTTTTTTGTCTTTTACAATTGCCCCGGGAATGGGCAATTCGGTTTCTTTTTCCAATACATAAACACCAAGTTGCTGAGAGTTTTGTGCGTATCCGGACGATACGCTTGCAACTAATAATATACACAATAGAATTAAGTGTATGACTGTTACTTTACCTTTTTTTAATAACATGATATTTATAATTAATTACTGCAGATAAAAGCCGATAGGCAGGCTGGCTCTTCAGTCCTCTCTGCCATTTTCTTGGACCGTCAGGCTGAATACAGTCTGTTGACATACATCAACGAAGGGGGAAATTTATAGAGGTTTTGTCTCTTGTAGAGTTATACTGTTGATGCAAATTTGCCAGTCGGCACAATTTTGTTTGCAAAAGTAGTATAATCAGTTTTTGTTCACAATACCTTAAAATAGTGATTTTTTGACATACTTATACCTACTTATTATTAAATGTCTTATGTTTTAAGCGGAATATTAAAACTTCTTTTTGTTTTTTGTCTTCTCCTTATTTTACGGATTCCTTCACTCTTCTTCTTGATGTGTCAGTATGCATTCTTAACCCGAAGTAGAACATACTGTCATCTTTTTGTTGTAACTTTGCAACTTGCTATGTAATTTTGTTCATGGCATCCATACTGAAGAATGAAGGATTCGATGGTGTACATCATCTTTATTGCTATTTTTTCTGCATAAGATACCAATCATTTAAAAATATTCATAAAATGAAGACAAACAATCCCCATAACCTCCATGCTCATCTTGCTATTATCGCCGCCAACACCATCTTTGGCTTAGGTGTACCCATCACCAAGTTGTTGCTCGATGAATGGGTAACCCCCATGGGCTATATGCTGTCGAGGTGTGCCGGAGCCGCCCTCATCTTTTGGGTTATTTCCTTTTTTCTACCCAAGGAAAAGATGGACAAGAAAGACTTAGCTGTTATTGTTTCGGGCGGTTTGTTGGGCATTGTCGTGTCGCAAACCCTCACAGCATGGGCATTGGTTTACACCACACCCGTTTATTTTTCGCTCATTGCCACACTCACACCTGTGGCAACGATGCTCTTGGCGGCAGCTATATTGAAAGAGAAAATCACTTCGTTCAAGACATGGGGTGTATTGATAGGTATCGCAGGAGCCATACTGATGGTGGTCGTGGGATGGAACAACGGCACCGGACGCAACGACCTGCTGGGCATAGCACTCACCTTTTTAAGCATGCTCACTTGGGCTTTCTACCTTATTATTACGCGTAAGGTGTCGCAAAAATATTCGGCAGTGAGTCAGATGAAGTGGATATTCCTCACCTCAACCCTTGTCATTCTGCCCTTGATGAGTGGCGAATGGGAGAGTCAGAAACTCTATACAGAGTGGGCTTGGACTGGAGTGATGGAGATGCTTTTCATCATTGTCTTTGCCACCGTTATGGGTTATTTTGCCATTCCTTATGCCATGAAATACCTGCATGCCACAACCGTGAGCGTATATACCAACCTTCAACCTGTGGTTGCAGCTCTCGTGGCGTTCATCTTGGCACAAGACACATTGACTTGGGATAAACCCATCGCAGGACTTTTGGTGCTGTTGAGTGCCTATATGGTGAACCGAAAATGAGTTTTTTTGACCGATGACATAAAAAAGTGTATAAAAAATTTGGTGGTTTCATCATAAGTTGATAATTTTGCAAACGCTAAGACAAAATAAGTCTTGGGCGTTTAGCTCAGCTGGTTTAGAGCATCTGCCTTACAAGCAGAGGGTCGGCGGTTCGAATCCGTCAACGCCCACAACACAGGAGTCCTATAACTGAAAAGTTGTAGGACTCTTTTTTGGTATAGATATCGGATGAAACGCTGCGATGAAGGATGGCGAGAAAGGTAGAGAATGAAGAATGTTATTTTTTCTTGACAGCTGTCCCTTTTTCTTTTTTCGATTGTATTCTTTATATAACGCCCTTCTCACGCGATGTGGATGGACAGTTTAAAAAGAAATAACAAAACATAGCCAATTATATTTGCTAAGAGTGGAACATAACAACCCTACTTCTGACCAAGACCTCTTGATGATTCGTGCCAACGAATTGGGCGAAGACCTCTTGGAGATGGAACTTATCGACACGCAAGAAGCCTACCGGGCATTGCGTGAACGCCGGCAAGCTGCCAAACGAAAGTTGCTTGTGGCCGGCATTATGCGTTATGCAGCCATGCTTACGCTGCCCTTATTCTTGGGTTGCGGCGTGTTGTTCTACCTGCTTTTCCGGCAGTCCCAGTCCCCGGAAACAATGGCACATGTGTATGCTTTGGATGGCAGTGTTGTTAGATATGAATTGCCCGACGGGTCTGTTGCCTGGCTCAATGCGGGTAGCAGCCTGCGTTATCCCACCCGTTTTTCCAAAACTGTCCGCAGTGT
>JALEWR010000105.1 GCA_022783515.1 Prevotella sp. | reverse complement strand
GTCTTCTCCAAAGCGATAGACATGGGCATCATTGCAGCAATAAGAATAATACTTTCCCAATTGATTGTCCGATAAGCGGCTTCCACATTGCGGAAACATCCCGTCAATACCATCAGCAAACCTGCAATGATAACGGCAGTTACAGGAGCTACAGGGATAAAATCGAACACCATCATTGCTATCATCAACACCATGATGGCAGCTGCAAGCGGGGCTTTATGATTAAGGGTTACCCGCTGTGCCTGCTTCTCGGGTTGTCCTAAAACCACCCAATCGGCATCGGCATCTGCCAAGCGTGCGATGTTTGTCCACGAGCCTTGCACCAGCAACACATCGCCCGCCCCCAATTCTTCGTCTGCCAAATTACGCAAGATATAATCACCACTACGGCGTATTCCCACCACATTGATATTATAGTTTTCACGCAATCCCGAGTTTTTCAGCAACGTACCATTGAGATTGGCGGTAGGCATCAACACTATTTCTGCCAACCCTATATCGTAGAAATCAAAGCCGGTGTTATCCAATCGCTTAAGTTTGCATTGCTTTTCAAATGCCGACATCTTCGATTTCTCACCCGTAACATAGAGTATATCACCCTGCATCAGCACACTATCGGGGCGTGCCACGCTTTGCTTCACATGATGAATCAAACGGCCGGGCTTCACACTCTCGTTACGAATTTCGAGTATCGACAGTCCGAAATGATTTCTCACATCCAGCTCAGCCACTGTTTTGTTTTGAATGGGCGATGCTTCCGTGATGAGAAAACGCGACAGATTTTGCTTCAAGCTATACTCTTCGGTGAGCTGTTCGAGGGTCTTTCCCGACTTGCCACCAGTGTTTTTACTTGCCTTTTCCTTTCCCAAAAACAATCGAGAGAGGGGTAACAACACCAGCACACCAAGGACAATAACTATAACACCTATGGGAAAGAAAGAGAAAAACTTCAACGGCTCATAGCCTGCCCCTACCAACGACTCCTGAATAACAAGATTAGGAGGTGTACCGATGAGGGTCAGCATACCGCCCAAGCTACCTGCAAAAGCCAGGGGCATCAAGAGCTTGCCGGGCGGTGTACCGCTTTGAGTTGCCATACTCACCACGATGGGCATCATCAAAGCCACCGTTCCCGTGTTACTGACAAAGGCTCCGATAAACGAGGTAGTAACCATCACCAAGAGAAAAAGGTTGAGTTCGCTACCACCGGCCAACTTCATGATTCGCTGACTCACCGCCTTTGCCAAACCGGTCTGCAACACGGCTCCTCCCACAACGAAGAGTCCGACCATCATCACCACCACCGACGACGAAAAACCCGACAACGCTTCTTCGGGCGTAAGAATGTTAAACACCAGTAATGTTGCCAAGGCACACAATGCCACCACATCGGCACGAATGCGACCAACGACAAACATCACAACCGTAAAAGCCAAGACAAGCAATGTTATCTCCATATATTGATAGCTAATTGATTTATTACAACAAAAGGAATAAAAGTGTTATGCAGTACAAAAATACAAAAAACATTTGTTTTTAGAAAATTCACGGGAGTTATCGTCAAGCATCTGCCATTTGAAAAGGCTGACATTTATACTTCAGCACCAACATGTCAGTGATTTCCGCAACGACACACACAACTGCTCACAACAGTTGAACCTTTATTCAAAGTCTTCCCAAAGGGGCGTGGGGTCTTAACATCCCTGGGACTCGGTTCCCTTTTGCTCATCCGGCTTAACAAAAAAACGCCCGCCTAACCCCGGTCTGGAGACAAGCGAGCATTTTTTTCTTATTGATGACTAACGCCATCAGCCAATCATATCCAAAAACAACCGATGCACTGCGGTATCGTCATTAAGTTCGGGATGAAAGGCGGTAACGAGTTGTTTGCCTTGGCGTGCAGCCACAATACGATTGTTGACCGTTGCCAACACTTCCACTCCCTGCCCCACCGACATGATATGCGGAGCACGAATAAAGGTCATGGGAATGGGATGAGCGATGCCTTCGAGCGGATGCTCTATAAAGAAGCTACCCAACTGACGACCGTAAGAGTTGCGACAAACGTGCATATCCATCGTGGAAATGCGATGAAGGATATCGCCCTCCACCTGCCTTGCCAAGAGGATAAGACCGGCACAAGTACCGAAGACGGGCAGTCCTTGCTCAATATCGGCACGAACCGATTCCATCAAATCCAGCTCGTTGAGCAACTTGAGCATCGTGGTACTCTCGCCGCCCGGAATGATAAGTCCGCCTTTCTCTTGCTTCCAGTCGGCTCGTTGCCTCACCTCAAAACTCTCAACGCCCAACTTATCGAGCATCTTTCGATGTTCGGCAAAAGCCCCTTGCAAGGCAAGAACAGCAATTTTCTTCATCCTTTACTGCCCTCATTCTGCCATGAGCAACTCAATTTCTTGCTCGTTGATACCCACCATAGCTTCGCCCAAGTCTTCCGAAAGTTCAGCCAAGACCTTTGCATCCTGATAGTTGGTTACGGCTTTCACGATGGCTTGAGCTCTCTTTTCGGGATTACCCGACTTAAAGATACCTGAGCCCACGAACACACCTTCGGCTCCCAGCTGCATCATCAATGCGGCATCGGCAGGTGTAGCGATACCACCGGCTGCGAAGTTAACCACAGGCAACTTGCCGTGTTGATGCACATACTTCACCAACTCTAAGGGAGCTTGCATCACTTTCGCCACATCGTACAACTCATCTTCAGTCAATGAAGTGAGTCGACGCATCTCACTCTGCATCATTCGCATGTGGCGAACAGCCTGAATCACATCGCCTGTACCGGGTTCTCCCTTGGTACGTATCATCGTGGCACCTTCTGCAATGCGACGAAGAGCCTCTGAAAGATTCTTGGCACCACAAACGAAAGGTACCTCAAAGTTGTTTTTATTGATGTGGTATACATCATCGGCAGGCGAAAGTACCTCACTCTCGTCGATATAATCGATTTCGATGGCTTGTAGAATTTGTGCCTCGGCAAAATGTCCGATACGGCATTTCGCCATCACAGGTATCGACACCGCTTCTTGTATGCCTTTAATCATCTTAGGATCGCTCATACGCGACACGCCGCCCGCTGCACGAATATCAGCCGGAATACGTTCTAATGCCATAACGGCACACGCCCCTGCCGCCTCAGCGATACGAGCTTGTTCGGGTGTTGTTACGTCCATGATGACACCGCCCTTGAGCATCTGTGCCAAATTTCTGTTTAGTTCTTGTCTGTTTGTTGTCATGATTATCTGTATTTATATTATCCCATTTTCCGATACTGACTTGGTGCTACGCCCTTGTTCTTTTTAAAAAACTTGGCAAAATGTGCTTGTGAATGAAAGCCGAAGTCGTAAGCAATCTCCTGCACCGTCCGGTTAGACGCCAGGAGTTGTTTTTCTGTTTCTTGCAAGATATACTCATCAATGAGTGTCTTGGGCGACTGTCCACTGATTCGTTTTGTCACTTGAGCCAGATAACGCGTACTTACGTTAAGGCTGTCGGCATAAAAACGCACATCGTTATACTGCTTATGATGTTGCCGGATGAGTGTCATCAACTCGTCGTACAGTTCCCTGCTCCGCCCCGTCAAGCTGTTAGTGGGTTCCACCATATGCCGTACATAGTTGCGGGCATGGCTAATGGCTTCCAAATATCCGTTTCCATTGCAGAGGAAAGCGGCGATGGCAGAGGAAAGAAGACTACCCGAACCGTGCCTACGCTGCTCCGTTTGCGACTCGTGTTGCAAAGAAAAGATGTGCGATTCTCCGTGTTGACTACTCTGATAGAGATCTACCGCGAGGTCGGTACAACAAGCTATGCCCTGCAACAGCACCGCCTTGCAACCACAACCTATGAGTTCGGCAGCAGCCATCTTCATGTCTTCCACATTTTCTATTTTATAATCTAAGAGATAGGCAGCATCCTCACACCTAATGACCAAGAGCGAAACCAAGGGCAAAAGTCGGTGTTTGATTTCATCGAGCATATCCTCTTCTATCAAAACCTCACCCTTACTCGACTGCACAACGGTGTCGTAAATCACCGTTTCGGGGCGATAACGTTCCAATTTTTGAGCAATCACCTCCAACATATCAAGTTTTCTCACCATACCCACCTTAACGATGCGAGGCTGCATATCGTTGACGATAGCTTCTATCTGTCCGCCAACAGCCGCAGCAGGCAGGTCGTAAAACTCTTGAATACCCAAGGTGTTTTGGGCGGTAATGGAAGTAACAGCAGAGGTGGCATGATAACCCAATGCCGAAATCAATTTGATGTCGGCTTGAATACCTGCCCCTCCTGTTCCGTCCGAACCGGTGATGGTGAGAATCGTAGGTTGTCTGTTTTCTTCCATTGTTTATCCAATGCTGTTTGTATGTTGCAAAATAACAAAAAAAGAAAGAGCTAACCGCACAATGTTCGTTTTTTGACAAACAAATAAGAGATTTGTGCAAAGAACAAAAGAAGGGAGCAACGACATTTTTTCATTCTTAGCAACGACACACACAACAATTCACAACCTAACGAATAAGTAATTTGTTGTGTATTGCTTAGTGTGTCGTTGCTAAAAAATATCGTTCTTTTCTCGTTCCTCGAAAAGTGCGTTTTTTCGCCATGGCATAGTTCAAACAAGTTTGACTCTGCTCATCTGGCTTAACAAAAACGTTGCTAAAACAAGAAGAAGAGAGAGGGGAAGGCTTACCCACCCCATCCCTCTTCCCAATAAGAAACATTAGGATTGAGGCGTCGAGCCACTCTCACCTCTTCGTCATCATCGAAATCTAACCAGCCATCTTCATCCACAAAATACACCTTTTCGTTATAGTTGGCGATGATGGTTTGCAAGAAATGCTCGGCATCTTCAAAAATAACGTCCTGCAATTTAAACTCATCCAAGAAAAGAATCAGCACCTCGCCTGTGGCAGCATCAAGAGCATAATAGGCTCCTTCCTCTCCCGCCAAAACCGGCAGGAAGTCTTTGCCAAACTCTTCTTTCAAGAGTCGGTATTCTTTCGCCCAATCGTGAAGGTGTATGAGTTGAAAACCGGGAATAAAATCGAACAGCGAATCTTCCACTTCGTTCACATTCGTGCCTTCAACAGTGGTGTAAATGGTTTGTAACAAGGCAGGTACCTCGCCGCCAACAGCCTCTTCCAATACCGAAAGAGCAGCAGGGTCGGGCTGTCCCAACGTGGCTACATAACCACGACGCACCGACTCCGACAAACGCAGATATTCATCAAACAGGTTTTTCATCATTCATTATGTTTTATCAATGTAAATAATCAGCCGACCCGATGGTTAAGATTCTTCCCCCTTCCGCTGTCGGCTATCGGTTACGAACAATGCACAACCGATAGTACAAAGATAATCAATTGACGCCATACGCCACCTCCTTAGGCTGAAAGATATGTAGAGCGGCATTGTTAAAAAAGTTTTAAATAGGAAAATCCTTTATCTTTACAGTTGACGGATAAAAACAAAAAAAACTATATTTGCAAGCAAAACCAAACATCAATAATTAATATCCAAAAATCTATGAAAGTTCATGAATACCAAGCAAAAGGTCTTTTCGCAAGTTATGGTGTACCTGTAGACAGAA
>JALEWR010000089.1 GCA_022783515.1 Prevotella sp. | reverse complement strand
AACACTTCAAGGTGCGTTAGTTCAGTTGGTTAGAATGCCTGCCTGTCACGCAGGAGGTCACGGGTTCGAGTCCCGTACGCACCGCTGAAGAATGGTTGTTTTTTTAATTGCACAAGGTGCGTTAGTTCAGTTGGTTAGAATGCCTGCCTGTCACGCAGGAGGTCACGGGTTCGAGTCCCGTACGCACCGCTGAAAGAGGATGTTCTTTTAAGAGCATCCTCTTTTTGTTTGTGCTTCATTTCCTTTGTTTTATTGGATATGGCTCTCTGTACTTTTTTCGTTCTTCTACAGATGTTATATTATTACCCTGAGTTCGGTATAAGGTCTATACAATTAAGCTACTTTTATCAATAAACGTTAGTTATGACATTTCACTTAAATGGAGAAAATACGATGGAGGGGTGCGTTCGGAATAACTCCTAACTCATATATAGGTATTAAAAGATAAGGGAATATGTTATTTATCTTAACATATTCCCTTAGACAATTCTATTTAAATAGTGAGGCGATAATACCGTTTTATTCCCATTCTATTGTGGAAGGTGGTTTTGAGGAGATATCGTAACATACACGATTCACACCCTTCACCTTATTGATAATTTCGTTAGACACCTTCGCCATGAAGTCGTAAGGCAGGTGTGCCCAGTCGGCTGTCATTGCATCGGTGCTGGTAACGGCACGCAAAGCCACAGGATGTTCGTAGGTTCGTTCGTCGCCCATCACACCCACACTGCGGATGGTAGACAACAAGGCGGTGCCTGCCTGCCATATCTTATCATATAATTCCATGCCATCCTCGCAGATATAATTGTGCATATTCTCGATATAAATATCGTCGGCATCCTGCAAGATACGCACTTTCTCGGGTGTAACTTCACCTAAGATACGCACAGCCAAGCCGGGACCGGGGAAAGGATGACGCTTGATAAGACGCTCGGGCATACCCATTTCGTGGCCCACTCGGCGTACTTCATCTTTGAATAGCCATTGCAAGGGTTCGCAAAGTTGGAGCTTCATTTCTTTAGGAAGACCGCCCACATTGTGATGACTCTTAATGACCATACCCGTGATGCTTAAACTTTCGATGCGGTCGGGATAGATTGTACCTTGTGCCAACCACTTGGCATCAGTTATTTTCTTTGCTTCAGCATTGAACACTTCCACAAAGTCACGACCTATAATCTTGCGTTTCTCCTCAGGGTCGGTAACACCTTTCAAGTCGGCAAAAAACTTTTCGCTGGCATCCACACCAATAACATTGAGTCCCATGCCTTGATATGCTTCCATCACCTTTGTAAACTCGTTCTTACGAAGCATACCATGGTCTACAAAGATACAAGTAAGGTTCTTGCCGATAGCACGATTGAGCAAGGTGGCACAAACGCTAGAATCCACTCCACCGCTCAACCCTAAGATGACACGGTCGTTGCCCAGCTGCTGTTTAAGAGCCTCAACAGTGGTTTCAACGAATGATGCCGGGCTCCATTCTTGCTTACTTCCGCAGATATTCACCACAAAGTTTTTCAGCAATGTCTTGCCTTGCAACGAATGGAACACCTCAGGATGGAACTGAACAGCCCAAATGGGGTGGGTCGTACTGGCATAAGCGGCATACTTCACATCGCCGGTAGAGGCAATAACGCGACAGTCTTGTGGTATGGCTGTGATGGTATCACCATGACTCATCCATACTTGCGAGTTGTCTTCAAAGCCCTCAAACAAAGGATTTTCTTTGTCGAACGACTGCAAATGTGCTCGTCCATACTCGCGAGTACCTGTTTGTTCAACCTTTCCACCATTGCTATGAGAGATGAACTGTGCTCCATAGCAAATGCCCAAAACCGGATATTTACCCACAAACTCGCTCAAATCGCATTTGAAAGCCTCCCTATCGTGTACCGAATAAGGCGATCCGCTCAAGATAACTCCAATGATAGAGGGGTCGTCTTTGGGAAATTTGTTGTAAGGTAAAATCTCGCAGAAGGTATCAAGCTCACGCACTCGGCGTCCGATGAGCTGGGTTGTTTGCGAACCAAAATCTAAGATAACTATCTTCTGTTGCATATATTGATTGAATGTTTAAAAGTATCTTGCTTTGTTGCCTATGTGCGGTGATACACCTATTATATATTTATAGGCTCATTAATATTTCTTCATCGCTCAAGTGGCTATGTCCTGCTTGTGGCTCGGGCAATCGTTCCAAGGTGTCGAGTTTGCCAACATCCAAGAGTTTCAAATCGTCTTTCACTACGCCCCGAATGTCATATCTACTACACATCTGCAAATAGAAGTCTACAATACCGAAACGTTCGGGAAAGGTGTCCATTGCATCAAACAAAGATGGAGAAAAAGAATGGATGCCAGAAAAGGCATACATCTGACACCGGGCGGGGTCGAGATGAGGATGAGGCGACTTCACTTCGCCGGTCTCCACATTGGTCCAGCCCACCAGACGCATCTCATCGTCGAACAAGAAATAACGTTTGGTCGTACGCTTGCTTACCAATAGCAAGGCGTCGCATTGAGTATGTTGAGCATAAAACTTCCGTAAATCGACGTTGCTTAAGATGTCAACGTTGTGGATAAGGATATTTCCTTCGGTAGAAAACAAGGAACGAGCTTTCTTGATACCGCCTCCGGTTTCGAGTAAGCCCGCACTTTCGTTGCTCACGGCAATGTCCAAACCGAAATTGTCGTTTGCTTTGAGATAATTTTCTATCTGTTCCGAGAAATGATGCACATTGATAACAATTCGCCCTACACCTGCTTCTTCCAACTTCTTGATGGTGCGTTGCAGCAAGGTTTGCCCACCGACATTGACCAATGCTTTAGGCATCGTGTCGGTTAAAGGCTTTAAACGGGTTCCCAAACCTGCTGCAAAAATCATTGCTTGCATCATTTACTCAAAGGTTTTGAAATTAATGCGTACAAAATTACCTATTTTATTTTAGAATACAAAAAGATAAATCAGCTTTTAGAAATCTGCCCAGCATTTATAAAACAGTCAAAAACTTTTCTCTGTAGGATAACGACATTTCTTTAAATTCCATACTTCAGCCACCTAAAAGCATGTGTATCTTTCATCTTCATGATGAATTTAGAAAGCGAGTAACAGCACGCCAAGACGAAGAAAAATTTTAAGAAAGGATGTATCGGAATAATATGTTTGTTGACAACAACCGCAATAAATACAAATATAAAATGTGAGAAATAAAAAACTATGCTCATTTTTCTTATATCACCTAACTTTATATTCGTTTCAAAAACAACCATCAATACAAAAACACTTACAGTCAAAGGTAACAAGAGAAAGTAAATGTCAGGTGCTTGAGGTTGGTGTATACCCTTATGTATAAGTACCTCCAGTATAGCCAATACTGACAAAATAATGGTAGAGCCTATGGCTTGGCTTTTAGATATGGCAGTCACACGTTGCAGATTCTCTGCCAACCATTTTCCTATGGTGCAAGGCAAGAAAGCCGAAATAAATGAGAGTTCTATATGTCCAAGATTCTGCAGATATGCCTCTGCCAATTGTTGTAACTCCCAAGGCAGGAAAAAAACAATAAGATGAAAACAACACGGATATTGTATACATACAAATACCGATGAATAGCAATGTTGGCGTATAATACCAGCTCAAATCTTTAGTTCTGGACTATCCTGGACTAATACAATTTAAGATTTTCTTTATCCCTTGTTCGCGATGAGTTACATGCACTTCGATGCCAAACTTGCGATGCAGATGCTCTGCCAGATGTTGTGCCGAATAGACACTGCGATGCTGACCGCCTGTGCAACCGAACGAGAACATCAAATTAGTAAAGCCACGTTGCATATATCGACGCACATGGGTATCGGCCAATTCGTACACATGCTCCAAGAATTGAAGTATCTCTCCGTCGTCTTCCAAGAAACGTATCACGGGTTCGTCCAAGCCGGTGAGTTGCTTATAAGGTTCGTAACGACCGGGGTTGTGGGTTGAACGACAATCAAAGACATAGCCTCCGCCATTGCCCGACTCGTCGGTGGGTATTCCTTTATGATAAGAAAAACTAAAAATCCTAACCACCAAGGGACCTTTCCCCTCATATTTAGAATAGGTGGCAGGACCGTCTTGCGGATGAGCATTTTGGAAAGGCAAATCGGTTGTTTTAAAGCCATCGGCTCTTTGATGTACCTCTTCCTGCACAGGAGCAAACTGGGGCAATTCGGTGAGTCTCTCCAATACTTCCATGAGATAAGGGAAGGGGAAGAGTCGCTTGAGTTTTAAGAGTTCGCGGAGGTTCTCAATGGCAGCAGGTATGCTGTCGATAAAATGTTTCTTATGCTCAAAATAACCGCGAAAACCATATGCACCCAATACCTGAATGGTACGGAAAAGCACAAACAAACTTAACTTTTCGACAAACACCCGAACCGAAGGCACTTCTACATAATTCTTCAATGAGTCGTAATACTCCGACACCAAGTCGCGTCTCAGCTTAAACGAATATTTGGCCGATGCCTGCCAAAGAAAGGAGGCAAGGTCATAGTAATAAGGACCCTTGCGGCCACCTTGATAATCAATAAAATATGGGTTGCCTGCTTCGTCAAGCATCACATTGCGTGCTTGAAAGTCGCGATACAGAAAGCAGTTGTTGTCCTCGGCTGTGAGAGTCTTGGCAAAAGCTCGGAAATTTGCTTCCAGTTTCAGCTCATGAAAGTCTATTCCCGTGGCTTTCAGAAAGCAATATTTGAAATAGTTGAGATCGAATAACACGCCTTCGGCATTAAATTCGGGTTGTGGATAACAGTTTTCCCATTCCAAACCAACGGCACCACGCATCTGTATGTTGGGCAATTCTCGTATAACATTGATCAAGAGTTGTTTTTCTTTCTGGTTATACCTACCTCCCGCTTCGCGACCCCCGCGTATAGCATCGAAGAGCGATGTGTTGCCTAAGTCGGTTTGAAGATATCGCATTTTATCGTCGCTCACTGCCAAGATTGCAGGAACGGGCAACTTACATTCGTTGAAATGGCGAGTAAGATAGACAAAAGCATGATTTTCGTCTCTACTCGTACCTATTACACCTATTACACTCTCGCCATTAGCATCTCTAAGACGAAAATATTCACGATTACTGCCTGCCCCTGCCAACTTGTCTATGCTCACAGGTGCCTGACCTTTCCATTGGGTATATAAATCGGCTAAATGTTTCATGACTTCACTCTGTTAGGTCTTTTGCATTCTGGTTATGCACATTCTCTTTCTCGCGTGCTTTTTTGATTTGTTGCGTTTCCCACCAATCAAAAATCACATAATCGGCAACAAAGAGGAGCAAAAATATACCTGCAGCCATCCACACCGACTCTGTGAGGTATAATAAACCTGCCGAAACAACAAGAAACACAAGCCAGCGTTTCCAATTAATACTAATTTTCATGCTACAAAGATAAGAAAAAGTTGGTATAAGTAAATGTATAAAGACAAAAGAGAGAAAGAAAAATAGATTTTTGGAGCCGATAACATCGTAGCAGTAACAATAGTAAAACTGGCAGAAAAATTAATAAAGGATTGCTTTTCAGCAACTACACATCACCAACAACGAAATTATTTTTTAGCATCACCAACAAACACAACCATTTATAACATATTGTGTCTTTGAGAATAGGCTCTGAACTTGCGTAACTTTTCATTCGGCACACCTACGAACAGACCAACTAATCCACAAATCTCCTGGTGATATCGCCAAAGGCATCAATACGTCTGTCGCGGAAGAAGGGCCACCAACGACGCACATTCTCACTGTGATGCAGGTCGATATCAATAATTGTCATCGCCTCTTCTTTATTATCGGCACGATAAAGGAACTCGCCTTGCGGACCGGCCACAAACGAACTGCCCCAGAATTGAATACCGGCCGTCTGACCGGATGGGTCGGGTTCAAATCCCACACGATTGACACTCACCACCGGCAAGCCGTTGGCAACGGCATGACCTCGCTGCACTGTGGTCCACGCCTCACGCTGTCGTTCTTGTTCTTCTTGCGTATCGTTGGCTGCATAACCGATGGCTGTGGGGTAAATCAACAGCTCTGCCCCATTCATTGCCATCAAACGGGCAGCCTCGGGGTACCACTGGTCCCAGCAAACGAGTACACCTAAGCGTCCCACAGACGTTTGAATGGGTTGGAATCCCAGGTCGCCGGGCGTGAAATAAAACTTCTCATAGTAGGCCGGATCATCGGGAATGTGCATCTTACGATACTTTCCTGCCATTGTCCCGTCAGCTTCCATTACCACAGCCGTATTGTGATACAAACCCGCAGCACGTTTCTCAAAGAGCGATGTAACGATTACTACACCATGTTTTTTTGCCAATGCCCCATAAAAATCGGTTGACGGACCGGGAACAGGCTCAGCCAAGTCGAAGATATCTACATCCTCTTCCTGGCAGAAATATAGCGAGTTGTGCAATTCTTGCAACACAATGAGCTTGGCTCCTTGCTCTGCCAAAGAAGCAATACCTGCCGCCAGACGCGACATATTGTTTTGAATATCAGCAGTGTTGTGCTGCTGTATAAGTCCTACTTTTAATTGTTTCATATTGAATAAGGAGATTTGAAAGGAAAAAATATAGCTTTTAGCGAAGAATACCTTGTGGAAACTGCATTGTGAGGCAATGAATGGACCCGTGCTGGCGTATCACTGTACAAGCATCAATAGCAACTATCTCACGGTCGGGATAAGCCGCTTGTATCACTTTCAGTGCCGCTTGATCTTTTTCGGGTTGGCGATAGGTGGGACAGATGACGGCCCCATTGATAATCAGATAATTGGCATAGGTGGCAGGCAGACGGTCGCCATCGTCGTAAATAGCATCGGGCATAGGCAATTTCAGCAGCTTATAAGGTTCTCCGTCCATTGTACGGAGCGTCTGCAACTGTTCTTCCAATGCCTTGAAATCGGCATATTGCTCATCGTTTTCATCCTCACAACCCACATAAACCAAGGTGTTGTCGGGGGCGGTGCGTACGATAGTGTCGATATGTCCGTCGGTGTCATCGCCAATCAGTGTGCCATGGTCGAGCCATACCACACGCTTGGCTCTCAGTCGGCGTTTGAGTTCTTTCTCAATCTCATCACGCTCCAAGGGTTGGTTGCGATTGGGGGCGAGCAAGCACTGTGAGGTTGTAAAGACCGTTCCTTCGCCATCGCTTTCGATGGCACCACCTTCCAACACAAAGTCGTTATGGTTTTCGATGCTACCCGATAGTAATCCATCGAAATAGAGTTGACCGGTAATTGCATTGTCTTTATCCGCAGCAAACTTCTTTCCCCAGCCATTAAACCGGAAATCGAGCAGGCGATGGCTGTTGTGAAAACCATTTTGCGTACTTGTTGCCACCAAGGTGATGGCTCCGTGGTCGCGTGCCCAAGTGTCGTTGGTGGGCAGTGTGTAAACCATTACATTGACCAAAGCCTCAGCCGACATCCGTTTTTTGAGTAGGGCCTGCACCTCTTCGGCCTGTTGGGCCACAATCATTACTTTCTCATATTGGGCAATGGTTTGGGTTAGCTGTACAAAAACCTCGGTGATATCATCGAGATAAGGTTGCCAATCGGTATCGGCGTGTGGCCAAGTGAGCTGTACTCCACTCTGAGGATACCATTCTGATGGCAAAAAATAATCGAGTTCTTGTTGTAATATTGCAGACATTCTTCTTAATCTTTCGTATATAATTAATGTGTATAAGGAACTATGCCTTGATGTTGAAATACAAAGTTATACAAAAAAATAAGAAAAATCCCACATTACCAATGATTAACTATGGACTGCTTTGCTACATAACTCTCTCCCGACCTATGCCGCGTCATTGTTTCTTATAGCCTTTTTCTGTATGTGATTCCACCAGCACCACCCTACGCACTCTGAACAAGAGAATGCAAGAAATTGATTCTATCAGATAATCGCCGTAACTTCAATGAATAACGGCGATTATGCGTTTACATGACTCCCTTTTTGGGAGTAGATGTAGATACCACCGAAACACTCAAATATTCCCTCCCCCTCATGCATATAATTTCTAAACCTATACTGAAAGCAAGTACAAGGGAAAGAAGATTACCCACTTTTTAATTACATTTCTTAACCCGAACTGCGTAAAAAATAGTGAATGATGAATTGAAAAATTAGATAGATGCTGTAGTGGGGATTCTTTTAAAATTGTATCTTTGCAATTGGAGGTGGGTTTATTTGAAACTGTCGTTAAGAATTTCATCCTTGGATTTTGTTGTTCCCCTCTTTTTCTTGTCCTAATCTTATCACCATCCTTTTATGAACAGACTTCTTGCATTTACCTTATTATTGATGGTTTTCAGTCTTTCTATGCCATCTTCTGCAGCCCCATATAAATATTTTACGGTCGAGGAGGTGGAACGCCCTAAGGTGGCGGTGGTGTTTTCGGGTGGTGGTGCAAAAGGTATGGCTCATATTGGAGTGTTGAAGGTACTTGAAAAGGTGGGCATTCCGATTGATATTGTTACAGGAACATCAATGGGTTCGATTATTGGAGGCTTGTATGCTGCGGGTTATCGAGCCGACGAACTGAGCCGAATAGTAAATGAGCAGGATTGGACTTTTGTGCTTTCTGACAAGGAAAATCCGCTAAAAGAGTCTTTGTCTAATAGAAGAAAGCAAAACACTTATTTTCTTTCTAAAGTGTTGAAGATTGATGCTAAGGGACGAATGAGAGGAATGAATGGTTTGATTGAAGGCAAAAACTTGAACTCGCTGTTTGCACAGCTCACTCGTCATTATCCTGACTCTATGAGTTTCGACAAGCTTACCATTCCCTTTGCTTGCGTAGCAACCAATATTATGGACAATACGGAGTATGTCTTCCGCAGTGGACGATTGGCTGAAGCGATGCGTGCCAGTATGGCTATCCCCGGGGTGTTTTCCCCTGTTTGTAAGGATGAAAAAGTGCTGATAGATGGCGGATTAAAAAATAATTACCCCGTGGATGTAGCTCGTGAGATGGGTGCCGACTATGTCATTGGTGTTACCTTACAAAGTAAGCCGCGAACAGCCGACCAAATTATGTCGACAGGACATGTCTTAGGACAGATTGTGGACATTAATTGTAAAAACAAGTATGATAGCAATTTGAAACTGACTGATATTCACATCTCCGTTGATACAAAGGGATTTTCGGTGATGGGATTTACAAAAACGGCAGTCGATTCACTTATCTATAGGGGTGAACAGGCTGCTATGAAGCAATGGGATGAGTTGATAAAGCTGAAGGAACAACTGAATTTGTCGCCTCAAGATGTAGTGAAAGCGACGGAAAAGAGAATCAACTTGCCGGCAGCCGACAGTCTTTCTTTAGGGGCTGGACGGCAGGAGAGAATGACATCTGCCCAATTGCGTGCCGGCTTGGGAGTGCGATTTGATACCGAAGAATTAGTAGCATTGCAACTGAATGGTGAATGGCATCCCAAGTCTTCTCCTTGGTGGCTGGATGCGACGTTGAGGTTAGGCAAGCGTATCATGGGACGATTGGATTTCAACTTCCATCCCGAAAAGAAAACAGAGATGCGTTTTTCATATATCTATCATCACAATGATATGCACATTTACAATGAGGGGTATCGTGCTTATAACATAGTATTTAATCAACATACGTTGGACCTTTCGCTCTTCAACTTTGATATTCGTAACTTCAACGTTAACATTGGTGTCAAGTGGAATTACTATAGTTTTAATAGTCTACTCGTTGGCCTGCATCTTCTCAATGTTCCCTCTTCTAAAGATTCCGAAAACTATTTTATGTATTATGCCAATGTGAAGTATAATTCAGAGAATAAGGGATATTTTCCCGAGTATGGAGCTTGCTTTGATGCTGGTTTTTCTTATCTCAATGATAATTTCTGGGAATATAGAGGTCATGTAGGTCTTTCTTTGGTTAATGCCCTTTGGGGCATGTCTTTCCCTATTAACGGTCGACTAACTTTTCAGCCTATGATATACGGTCGATTGGTATTTGGTACAGATATTCCCTATAGTCAGCAATCGGTTGTGGGGGGCGATGTTTTCGGGCGATATATGGAGCATCAGATGCCTTTTGCGGGAATAGGGTATATGGAACAGGTCGACCGTCAGCTTGTGGCTCTTCGTTTGCGACTGCAACAACGTATTGCCGACAACAATTATTTGTTGGCAACAGTGGCGGCAGCACAGCAAGCCGGTGATTTGCACAGTTTGTTGCAACGTGGTCCGATGTTGGGCTATCAGTTGGCCTATTTTTATAATACTATGTTTGGACCTTTGGGTGCTACCTTGGGTTACTCTAATCGCACCAACCGACCTTATTTCTATATCAATCTTGGGTTTAGTTTTTGATGACCTCTCAGACAAAGGACATCAGTTGGTATGTTTTGTTAATACGCCGATTCGGGTTAAGAAATATGGCGACGAGTTGATGGTCTTGTTGTGAACTGATGCGTTGGTGAATTGTAATAAACGCACTTTTAGAGAAACGACAAAAAAAGAAGTGACAACCACGGTTATCACTTCTTTTTCGTCATTTGTTCACACTTATTTCCGTTTATTCCTGCCACCTAACAGAGGTGTATTGCTAAATTTATTGTATAGTTTCCATCCCAAAATCAAGCTGTCAACCACACCGGTTCCCACCGACAAAAACGTCTGGATGCGTTTTGAAGGAGTCGCAGCAGTGAGGTCGGGCTTACGAAAGAGGCCTTTCCACAAATCTTTAATGGTTTGGTCATCTTGCTTTATCGCCTCTTGCAGTAAGAGCTTTTGTTGCCTAATATCACGCAACGTTTTGATTGCTGGCCTGTCTGTCTGTAAGTTCATACTTCATTCCCAAATAAAATACTTGCCAAAAACTTAACTACCGGTCGCTCAATCCATTGCTTCCGGAAGACAAGTAAAAGTAAGAAAACTACAAAATGAATTGCAGCGACTACCACATAACCCCAAGCCAAACCAATGGAAGGAGCCAAAGCGTTGGCTGCGGCAATTGATAAGAAAACAGTCATGAGCAGAAGCGAAACAGCCAAGACGGTAATGAGTGTGAGGGCTGTTATCACTCGCACAATCTTTTCAATAACATCGAGCTTCGTATATTCTGTTTGAAGCCCGATGTAATGTTTCAAAGTTTCTGCCAATTTACCTATTTTCTCTACATTATCATCGTTAGAGAACATCATAGGCTTATCCTACATTCACCTCAGGAACAGCATCTTGGATATCATCTATCAGGTCGTCTACGTCCTTTCGGTTCAATTTAATATTGTGTTTCTTGCAGAAATCGTCTACTGCATCTGTAATCTTGCTGCGTGTGTCTGTACCTTTTTCTGGAGCCATTAATACACCTAACGCAGCACCGGCAATGGCACCGCCCAAAAATGCTCCAATGTAACCTAATGTTTTCATAATTCTAATTTTTATAATGGTTGATAATTAAATGTTCTTTTTTATTCTTTATAAAAGAGCGTTTTACTCGCAAGCACATCAACACGTTTCGCTATGGCACAACCCAAGTAAGTTCGGCTCTACTCATTTTGCTTCATCGAAACGTTCCGGCCTTTGTCTGTAAGACTATTCCTGATAGCAAATATAAGGAATAAAGTTGAATATTCATAGCCTTATTGATACTTTTTTTGTTAAAAGAGTATAAGTCATTTCTGTATAAATCATTATTTCCCTATATACATGTTGCGATTTCCCCCGACTGCGATGTGCTTGGACTTAAGCAAAAATAGGAATTTTTGGGGGCGGGTGGAGTAGGTAATGGGTTGTTGGACAAAAGATATTCAAACGCCTAAAATATTGATAATAAAGTAATTTAACAAACTTTATGCAGTACAATATTTTATATATATGCAATAATTCGTAACTTCGCATATCATAGAAGTTAAAAGAAACAAGTTTAATTTAAAATACAACTAAGGATGAGAAAAATATCAATCTTGTGCATGGGCTTGTGTGCAGCAGTCGCATTGTCAAGCTGTTCGGGTAGTAAGGAAAGTGCTTATAAAAAGGCTTACGAAAAAGCTAAAGCACAAGAAATGGCTAATGCAACAGCCTATGTACCTGCAACAACTCCCACAACAGCCCCCGTTGAAGGAACTTACAATCAATCTTCTGCCGGCGAATCAAGAGAAGTGGCTAATGCAACCGTACGCCAAGAAAGCGTAACTGTTATCAATGGTGCAGGTTTGAGAGATTATAGTGTAGTTGTAGGTTCTTTTGGTGTGCGTGCCAATGCTGAAGGATTGCAAAGTAAACTCAAAGGTGCCGGCTATGAAGCACAAGTGGCTTACAACTCAAGCTTGGGCATGTATCGTGTAATTGCCACTACTTACGCAAGCAAAGCCGACGCTGTTAACTCAAGAAACCAACTAAGGGCGAACTATCCTGACGCTTGGTTGCTCTATAAAAAATAAGGAAAGTGGCTCGTATTCTATCCATTGATTATGGTAAGAAACGCACAGGAATAGCCGTTACCGATCCGTTGCAAATCATTGCCAACGGCTTGGTAACGGTTAATACCGTAGAATTGGATGTCTTCCTTAAACAATATTTGGAGAAAGAAGATGTCGAACTGATTGTCGTGGGCGAACCTCGACAAACAAACGGAACACCTAGCGAGAACTTCGCAAGAGTCAGCCAGTTTGTTCAAAAGTGGAAAAAAGCACACCCTTCTCCACCCGTTATTTTCTATGATGAGCGTTTTACCTCCGTATTGGCTCATCAGGCTATGCTCGACGGAGGATTAAGAAAGAAAGCAAGACAAGACAAAGCATTGGTCGATGAAATCAGTGCCACCATCCTCTTGCAAAGTTATTTGGAGTCGAAAAAGAAATGATATTACCGATATATGTGTACGGACACCCCGTATTGAGAAAAGAAGCTCAAGATATTCCCTTGGACTATCCGGGATTGAAAGAGCTGATACAAAATATGTTTGAAACCATGGATGCTAGCGACGGCATTGGCTTGGCTGCACCACAGGTGGGCTTGCCCATCCGTTTGTCTGTCATCGATTTGGACGTTTTGTCTGAAACCTTTCCCGAATATAAAGGTTTTAGAAAGGCGTTTATCAACCCCCATATTCTCGAAATAGACACAACCTCTGAAAAAGAAACAATGGAAGAGGGATGCTTGTCTGTGCCTGGACTGCACGAAAAGGTCACCCGCTATTCACGCATCCGTGTACAATATGTGGACGAAGAATTGCAGGCACATGACGAATGGATTGAAGGTTACTTGGCAAGAGTGATGCAACACGAGTTCGATCACCTTGACGGCAAGATTTTTACCGACCATCTGTCGCCCTTCCGCAAACAGTTGATACGCAGTAAGCTTAAGGCATTGTCGCAAGGTAAATTCCGTTGTGGCTACAGAACCAAGGTTTACACCAAGTAAATAAGAATTAAAAGGTGAAATGAGGCAGGTTTTTCTACTTGTGTCATTTCACTTTTCATGTTTTTAGGGATAATGATTAATCACCTTTGAAGCACTGTTCGGTCGGCGTCTATCTAAGGGTGATTATTTTTGGGGGATGACAAAGCCGCAGCCATATCTCTGCACTTCCCCAATCTCCCGCCCTCTATTCTCAACCTGAAGAATATGTATAGAAAGTTTTTTGTTTTCATCTTATCTCTTTTTTCGCTATGGTCGCACGCTCAATTTAATATCGAGCGTTTGGTAACAAGCGGTCAGATAGCTTTACACTATGAAGACTATGTGCTTTCCATGCAATATTTCAACCAGGTTATCGCCCTCAAACCTTATTTATATAAGCCGTGGCAATATCGGGCTGTGGCAAAGTTTTACCTCGACGACTATGTGGGAGCCGAGGCTGATGCATCGCAAGCCATCGCCTTAAATCCTTATATAGAAGAGGTCTACGACCTGCGAGGCATAGCTCGCATCCGTCAAAAAAAGTTTGATGCTGCTATCGAAGACTATAACCAAGCATTGCGGCTCGACCCCTCTAATCGCAATTATTGGTTCAATAGAGCAGCCAGTAGAGTAAACAACAAGAACTTCAAAGAGGCTCATCAGGATATTGACAGCATCGTCAAGCGTTGGAATAATTTTGCCAATGCCTATACTCTTAATGCTGAGGTCTACCTGCAAGAGAAAGATACTGCCAACGCCGTTGTGTGGCTCGACAAGAGTTTGAAGGTAGACCCCTACGATGGAGAGGCGTGGATAGCTCGTTCTTATATCGCTCTTTCACGCAAACAATGGAAAGATGCCGACGAGTTTTTAGGCAAAGCCATCCGTCTCAAGGCTCAAAACCCGTCGCTCTATATCAATCGTGCCTTAGCTCGCATCAACATCAACAACCTGCGTGGCGCCATGGCAGATTATGACATGGCTCTCGACTTAGACCCCAACAACTTCTTGGGGCATTACAATCGTGGTTTGCTACGAATGCAATTGGGCGATGACAACCGTGCCATCCTCGACTTCGACTATGTTATCAAGATGGAACCCGACAATGTCATGGCTATACTAAACCGTGCCATCCTGCACGACAAAACAGGCAATCTGCGGGCTGCCATCAGCGATTATACCACTGTCATCAACCGCTTCCCCAACTTCTGGTCGGGGCTGTCGCAACGTGCTAAAGCCTACCGGCGTTTGGGAATGACGGCAAAAGCCGAAATGGATGAGTTCAGAATACTAAAAGCTCAACTCGACAAGCAACAGGGAAAACAAGTTCGATGGAGCAAAAACAAGTTGAAAGAGGTGAGAAAACGCAGTGAGATAGACCTCGATAAGCATAATCAAATCGTTATTGCCGACGAGCAAGAAACGATACACGAATATAAGAGTAAGTTCAGAGGTCGCATCCAAAACAACAGCACCGAGATGCAACTCATGCCGCTCTACCATCTGTCCTATCTTCCTTATAGCAACGGTATGAAATCGTATCAGGCTTTTGATAAGAATGTAGAGGCGTTTAACGCCCGACAAAAGCCGTTGCAAGCCATCTATGTGTCGTGCGGAAATGAACACCTGGCCGAAGAGGCGACACAAAGATATTTTGCTCTCATCGATACGCTCCACGCACAAATACGCAACAGTCACAATGCCAGTAAGTTGCCATCATTAGTGTTGCAGCGTGCCGTGGCATATAGCGTGGTGCAAAACTTCACCGATGCCCTTGCCGACATCAATACCTATCTCGGTATCGACAGCACCTCTGCTATGGGCTATTGGCATCGTGCCGTGTGCCAAATGCAGATGAATAGTTTTCACTCGGCTGCAGGCATAGAAACCCGACTGCAAGAAGCCGGCGTGTTATCCGACCTCAACAAGGCAATCCAACTGAATCCTCACAATCCTTATCTGTATTATAACAGGGGTAATCTCTACGCGGCACAAGAACAGTATGATAAAGCCATAGCCGACTATACACAAGCACTTCAGATGGACGGACATTTGGCTGAAGGCTACTATAACCGTGGAATATGCCACATCAAGAATAAAAACAGAAGTCAAGGAATAAAAGATTTGAGTAAGGCAGGCGAGTTGGGATTATACCGGGCGTACAACTTGATGAAACAAAGTAGTGCGGAGAAATAAATCAAACGCATTGTCTCATTTTCCAACAAGACACAAACAACTGTGGTATATAGGCTGAATTGTTGCGTAATTCAGACTCTTTTGAAAAATAATTCAGTCTGAATAGCAACGCAATTCAGCCTGTTTCGGTTCGCTGTCGGTAAGGAATAATACCCATATCCCGATTAGATTGGCCTGCAAACAAGAGGCAAGGCAAATTTAAAACAAAGAGATGTTGTTTGGAAACATCAGTTGGCTGTTGTTACGGCGAGGCGAAACAATGACCCAAAGACAGCTTTCCCCCGCTCTTCTTTCCCCTCTATCAACGTTTTATTAAGTAAAATGAGCAGCGTAAAACTTGTTTGAACTATGCCATGGCCAAACGTGTTGATGAGTTTGCGAGTAAAACAGACTTTTCGAGGAACGAGAAAAGAACACATTTTTTATCCTCCCATCCTTCTATAATATAAAATAATGTGTTATTTTTGCATTTTGAAAGTGGGCTGTTGACAATAAAAATGAGACGCCCAGCCATAGGATTGGTTTCGGAAGAAAAAAGATTTTTCGAGAAACTGCAAAAGAATGAAAGGTACTATGGCAATTGTGTTCTATCCAAAAGAAAAAGAAAGAAAACAAAAATATACAGCTATGATAAAAATAACATTTCCTGACGGATCTGTGCGTGAATACGAAAAAGGTATCACAGGACTCGAAATTGCTCAAAGCATATCGCCTGCCTTGGCCCGCGACGTGCTTTCTTGCGGTGTCAATGGCGAAACAGTAGAGTTGAATCGCCCCATCAACGAGGATGCAAGCATCGCTCTCTACAAATGGGAAGACGAAGAAGGTCGCCACACATTCTGGCACACTTCGGCTCACCTCTTGGCAGAAGCCTTGCAAGAGCTGTATCCCGGCATCCAGTTCGGTTTCGGTCCTGCACTCGAAAACGGATTCTTCTATGATGTCATGACTAAGGACGGTACTCCCATCGGCGAAAACGACTTTCCAAAAATCGAAGACAAGATGCGTGAGTTGGCAAAGAAAGACGAGGCTGTGATACGCCGTGATGTATCAAAAGCCGATGCTTTGAAAGAGTTTAAGGCTGACGGACAGGAATATAAATGCGAACATATCGACCTCGATCTCGAAGACGGAACCATTTCGACCTATACGCAAGGCGATTTTACCGACCTCTGTCGTGGTCCTCACCTCGTATCTACAGGAGCCATCAAGGCCATCAAGATAACCAGCGTTGCCGGTGCTTTCTGGCGTGGCGATGCTGCACGCGAGCAGATGACACGAATCTATGGTATCACCTTCCCAAAGAAAAAGATGCTCGACGAGTATCTCGTGATGTTGGAAGAGGCCAAAAAACGCGACCATCGAAAGATTGGTAAAGAGATGGAACTCTTTATGTTCTCTGAACGTGTAGGTAAGGGATTGCCCATTTGGTTGCCCAAAGGTACCGAGTTGCGTTTGCGTCTCCAAAACATGCTTCGTAAGATACAGAAAAGATATGGTTATCAAGAGGTAATCACACCCCATATCGGTAGCAAGAATCTCTACGTTACATCGGGCCACTATGCTCACTATGGTAAGGATGCGTTCCAACCCATCCACACTCCCGAGGAAGACGAAGAATATATGTTGAAACCCATGAACTGCCCTCACCACTGTGAGGTGTTCGCTTGGAAACCACGTTCTTACAAAGATTTGCCCTTGCGTATTGCTGAGTTTGGAACGGTTTATCGTTACGAAAAGAGCGGTGAGTTGCACGGCTTGACACGCGTTCGTTCGTTCACACAAGACGATGCTCACATCTTCTGTCGTCCCGAACAGGTGAAAGGCGAGTTCCTTCGTGTGATGGATATCATCAATGCGGTGTTCACTATCTTTAAGTTTGAAAACTTTGAAGCTCAAATCAGCTTACGCGATCCTAAGAATACCGAAAAGTATATCGGTTCGGATGAGGTTTGGGAAGAAAGTGAACAGGCAATCATCGACGCTTGTAAGGAAAAAGGCTTGGATGCTAAGATTGAATATGGAGAAGCGGCTTTCTATGGTCCTAAGCTCGACTTCATGGTGAAAGATGCAATTGGACGTCGTTGGCAGTTGGGTACAATCCAGGTGGATTACAACCTGCCCGAACGTTTTAAACTGGAATATACAGCCGAAGACAACACCAAGAAGACTCCTGTGATGATTCACCGGGCTCCTTTCGGATCAATGGAACGTTTCTGTGCCGTACTCATCGAGCATACAGCAGGACACTTCCCCTTGTGGCTTACACCCGACCAGGTGGCTATCCTCCCCATTTCCGAGAAATATAACGACTACGCAAAACGTGTGGCTAAATACTTGGACAGCGTGGGCGTGCGTGCCACCATCGACGACAGAAACGAGAAAATAGGCCGTAAGGTACGCGATAACGAAATCAAACGTATCCCCTACATGCTCGTGGTTGGAGAGAAAGAAGCCGAAGAAGGACTTGTGTCTATGCGTCAGCAAGGTGGCGGCGAACAAGCGACCATGTCGATGGAAGACTTCGCAAAACGTGTCAATGACGAAGTGGCGGCTATGCTCGAAGCAACCAACATTGCACCCGAAGAATAGCATTGCTTAAAGTTAGCAGGAAGACAAGTTAACAAGTTAAGAAGTAAGTGGTACATAGATTAAGGAATAGGAGTATCAATCGATCACTCTCCTTTAAATCTCTTGAAAAAGAAAGCAAACTTACTTGTTAACTCGTTAACTTGTTTGTTTATGGCAGGCTTGCTGCTAATAATAAGTACAGAGAACGTAAGTGTACTATTGGGTTTATGCCGACCGACGACTAAAAGCGAAGAGCAAGGCGGTCTTCGCTTGCGGATATTTCTACGAAAATCAAAAAAAAGAGAAGTCGTTTTTCGACTTCTCTTACTTCTTTTCGTGGAGCTGGTGGGATTCGAACCCACGTCCAAACAGGCAAATCATACGCTTTCTACACGCTTATTCCGGCCTTCGTTTTTCGAGTTGCAGCAAGACCCGGACCACCAACTGCAACCTTATCCTCTAAATTTCATCTGCCAATCGAGGCATTAACAAACTATTCCCGATTTATCTGCACCGCTGATTCAAAGCACTTCGGAACAACAGTCTTTGAGCGATGTCTCGTTCCATCACCTGGTGACGGAATTAAGCTAATAATCTACTATACTTCGATTAAGCAGCGAGAGCGTAATTGTTTTCGCCAATTAATTTTTTGATAACTGATATTATGGAGCAAGTTAACGACGCTCCGCGTGCTTACATACCATTTCATCCCGCTGTCTAATCCGGTCAACCCCTTTTACCCATAACTTTGGGCAGACAAACAACGTTATTGGCAGTACCTGCCATTTGGTTTGCGATGTGCAAATATACCACAAATATCAATTCCATCCAAGCATTTGGCCTTTTTTGTCTGTACTTGCTACTTAATTTTAAGACAAACAGGCAGACTCTCATTCCCTTTATCGCTTGATTCTTGATGTTCTTCAACCAGCTGAAGCCTTGCTTTTCATATGCGTTTGGAGGAGGAGTCAAAAAACTTTGCCAATGGCAATGTTCAAGAATGTGTTCAACAGAATCTTAGCGTCGAAGAACCATGAGCGATTTTCCAAATAATAAAGATCAAGTTCCAAGCGTCTGAGCATCTTATCCAGCGTGTCGGTATAACCATTATAGAGCGTGGCATAAGAGGTTACACCCGGGCGTATTTGATAAAGATAAGTGTAGCGTGGGTCTTTTTCCATGATTTGATCGATATAGAACTTGCGTTCGGGGCGTGGCCCCACAAAGGCCATATCGCCAATCAGCACGTTCCACAGTTGGGGTAATTCGTCCAAATGATGGTTACGCAGAAAACGCCCAACCTTTGTCAGACGGGTATCGTTTTCATGCTGAAACAATGCCGGACCGTTTTTCTCGGCATCCACATACATACTTCTAAACTTATATATTTGGAAAGGCCTACCAAAGCGTCCTATTCGTTCTTGCTTAAATATGGCAGGGCCGTTATCTTCCCACTTCACTGCCAGATAGCAGACAAGGATGAGCGGCGAAAAGATTATTAAGCAAAACAAAGCAACGGTAAAGTCGAACAGACGCTTTATATTACGTTCAAATTCATTCATACCATCGTATATGTAGGCTTTATCTAAGGTCATATTTCTAGATGTGAGTTTTTTTACTTTTACCTTTATATAACGAAAGGGTTAAGAAAATATTATATAAAGCAGTATAAGTCATCATACTTTTACCCCTTTACACCTTTCTCGCTTCTCAAAAAACGGAGATAGGCGAATCTACGCAGATTGTTGGGAAGTATTCTCATAACGGAACGTATTAGTATATTTTCTAAAAAAATACAAACTGATATAAATCCCACTTGGTAAAGATGTTGCTGAAATTTTACTTCGGATTGAATATAACTTATGCCGCCACGTCTATTGAACATATCCTTTGTTTGTCTGAAATAGAGCAATGACTGAGGTATGTTATACAATTTATATCCAGCGATGAGCAGTCTTACCCAAAGATGATAGTCTTCAAACATATAAAAAGGTTGATATCCCCCCACAGCCATGATGGCATTCTTTCTAAACATAACGGCAGGATGGTTGATGGGATTTCTTTTTTTTGCAAACTCAGAAATTTGGGCATGGCTTTCGGGCAACTCGCGAGTAGAAATCACATTGTTGACATTATCTACAAATTCATCAATCCAAGCACTTACTACATGTACATCGGTATTTTTTTTCAAAAAGTCGAACTGTACTTGAAATCGCTCAGGATAACAAATATCATCTGTATCCATTCGTGCCACGATGTCATGGTTGCAATACTGCAATCCCAAATTAAGTGCATATCCCAACCCTCTATTGTCTGAATATGACACTATTTTAAGCTTGGCAAAACGCTGTTTCAACGTTTCAATCACCTCATACAATTCTTCTGTCAATGTTCCGTCTTCCACTAAAATTATTTCGGATGGCGGCAATGTCTGTTGGTATATACTTTCAAAGCATTGAAGCATATATTCTGGTTTTTCTTTGCTATACACAGATAATAAGAGAGAAAATCCCATAATGTACTTTTGTTTCTGTTGTTCTTAAAGCTTAATCCAGGTGCTGCATGCAGGTGTATTCAAATTATCTATATTTGCCCATTTTTTTGGGGCTATTACTATTTTATCCGAATGCTTGCCGAGCCAAGCTCCCCACCAAGAAAACGAAGAATTTGCAATAATGTTGTGTTGACACAGCGACATTAGTTGCATATCCCTGTAACTTTCCTTTCCTTTATTCCAGTCCACATATATCACCTCTGTTTTATTCAACATAGGTTGAATGTGCTTTCTACACCATTCAACATCGTCCGAAAAGACACAATATAGTGTTGGTGAAACAGAGTTTTGCATGTAGTCAATAGCCGCCTGATAATAATTTAAGTTGCAAGTTCCTTTAAACAACGGGTCTTTCATATAATCGCCACGTCTCACATGAAGTGAAACACTACAGTTGCCAAGCAATCGTTTGGCTGTAGCCAAATTATGCCCAGTTAGTATTGGAAAAGCAAAAATCTTTAGGATTTCATTGCGAACATCCTTGATATAGCTTTCATTTTGCCAATATCCATCGAAATAGCGGTTGCCTGCATGGGCCAGCACGGTTGGGTCATATATCATATTCTTAGTTTCACAGCACATTGTTCTGCGCTTAGGCAGGATTCTTTTACCGATACGCCAGATTTGAAATGTAGGATATGGATAAGCTACCGAGCAAACATCAGTTAGAGAAGCCGACAGATAATCCACTTTAAAAATGTTGTTCAGTTCAAAACCATTATGAAGCTTGTAGCCATTAAAGCCGTGTAAATCTATTTTTACAACTTCATCAGGAAATTTTTTTCTTAAAGAAAGGTACAGTGCAAACTGAAACATTTGGTTGCCTAACCCTCCCATTATTCTCACGATTTTCATTTTCGTCTATTTAACCTGTTTTATATTTATCAACATCCGTTGCAACTTAAGCATAAGTTTGATTGTCCAATCATTATTATACTTCAAATTTATAATATCACTATCGGTTGACAGCACAGAAGCTACATTTATTTGTTGGGTTATTTGTCCGGTATGTCCATGACAGGAAAGCACTTGACAATTTTTATTCAAAAAACCTACTTTGGCTTTTCTCTGTAAGCGATAGTACCATTCCACATCTACTAGCCAGCGGAGTTTCTCATCGAAACATATCATTTTTTCTTTCTTAAATGCCACACAGGCACATGGTCCGATAGCATTAATACCAAACAACAATATAGGAAAGCATAAGAAAAGTCTTTTCAATAAATGATTAGAAAATTTATGCTTGCTTACAATCCCATCTTTGCTTACCATGACATCGCATACAAGAACGTCATATCCTCTTTGCATCTGGTCAACGATGCACCGAAGATGATAAGGATTCTGCAAAGCCTCATCGTGATGCATCAGCAGAATATAGTCGCCATCAGCTTGCTTCAAACCTTTGTTCCAGTTTCTCACAGCTCCCAATGGAGGTTCGTTGCGATAATAGGTTATCCGTTCATCAGCTAACACTTCCAAAAAATTCTTGATGGTATCATCTGTTGAATCGTCCACAACAATAATATCGACTGGTACTTTTTCCTGTGTCAATACCGAAGATAGTGCATTACGAAAAAGATCCAGATTTTGAAAAGTCGGTATGATTACAGAAAAGACACCATCCCTTTTGTCCTTATCCATTTACAATTCTCCTTTCTTCTATTTTTTCATTGATAAGATAAAAACTTAACGTCAACACCGACAAGCTTAAAGCATTGTCAAAACTACCGCCCCAAAACAAGTCTAAACTAAGGCCTAAAAACAAGGCCAACTCTGTTCGGAAAGAGGTATATAGGTGGTAACGATATAAAGTAATGGCAATAGCCAATAGGAATAAGGTAAAAACAGGTATACCAAAAGAATATGCCAACTGTAGCATACAAGACTCGGTCACTCCATTGGCAATAAGATGTTGATAGTTAAAGTTTTCCATATTATCCAATTGCATATTCAAGAACCCATGTCCGAAGAATGGTGCATTAGATATTTCCCCAATAAAATGTTCCCAAATGATGAATCTCATAAAGTTA
>JALEWR010000069.1 GCA_022783515.1 Prevotella sp. | reverse complement strand
TGAACACCAGTCTGCGAGTAACGATATAGGTGCCGATAAAACCACACACGATGCTGGCTAACAATGAGCCGATGAGAGCGTGTTGGAAGAATGTATATTCAAAAATACTCATGTCTGCAAATGTTTTTTACCGTTCCAGCATCATAATAACCTCATCCTTTATTTGGTTGGGGAGGTTGATGTTGCGTAGTGTTAAACTGATGTTCCACCCTTTTACATCTTCGGGTTTCATGGTGTATAACACTTCAGAAAACTGTTCGACCTCTTCGTCGGTGTATTGGTCCGACTCCCGACCGATAAATGCGTCCAACTCTTCGTCGTCATAATATTCTATTTCTTTTGTCGAAGCGTCCAGCAAGCAGTCGTGCATACAACTCTCATCTACACCCGTGCAAGTGCTGCAATCGCCCGAACCTGTAACGATAACATCAGGCTCGCCGTTTTTGTTACGGGTGAAAAAGCTCATTAAAGCGACAACAAAGCCCAAGGCGATGATGCCTAACACGAGATATAACATCTTTATTCCTCCTCTTCTTGAATGTCGAATCCCGCCATGTTGAGGTCGTTCCAATAGTGGGGATACGACTTAGACACCACTCGCGGGTTGTTGATGGTGATACGATGGGTCATCATTGCCACAGGAGCAAACGCCAAAGCCATGCGATGATCGTTGTAAGTGTCGATAGCATCATTGGTAGATTCGCATCGCTCTCCATACCAAATGAGTTCGCTTTCGTTTTTTGTTTCCACCACAAAGCCCAACTTTCGTAGCTCATTGATAAGAGCTGTGATGCGGTCGGTTTCTTTAATTTTGAGTGTATGCAAGCCGGTGAAGTGGAAAGGTATGCCCAACATGCAGCAGGTCACAACCACTGTTTGTGCCAAATCGGGCGAGTTGTTGAAGTCGTATTCCAATCGAGGCACCCGGGTGGCTTGTCTTTTCAATACCACCGATACCTCGCCACTGCATTCGTTCTTCACAAATGTGGTCTTAACGCCTAAGAGTGAGAAGATATGTCGCACCACTGCATCGCCTTGTTTTGAACTTTCGGTCAGTCCTGTGAGTTCTATTCTTGAATCAAGATCTTCGCTCAAAGCCACCATTTCGTACCAATAGGACGCCGAAGACCAATCGTTTTCAATTAAATATTCTTTGCCGGTGTAGGGTGTTGGCTTAACGATGATGGTGTCAACCGAACGCCAGTCGGCTTCTGCACCAAATTCTTTCATCATCCACAGCGTGAGGTCGATATAAGGACGCGACGCAATCTCGCCATGCATCTTCAACTCCAGACCGTTTTGAAGGCAGGGAGCAATCATCAAGAGTGCAGAGATATATTGCGAACTGATGTTGCCGTCTATCTCTAAGGCACCGCCTGTGAGTGTCTTTCCTTTTATTTTAAGGGGTGGAAAACCCACTTTTTCTATATATTCTATGTCTGCTCCCAAATATTTTAAGGCATCTACCAATACACCGATAGGTCGTTCTTTCATCCGTTGCGTGCCAGTGATGATGTGTTCGCCGGCAATATTACTCAAGTAAGCTGTGAGAAAACGCATCGCAGTGCCTGCTGCCTGCACGTCGATGGTGCCGGGTGTGTGTAACAAGGCATTGACCATAACGTTCGTATCATCGCAGTCGGAAAGATTATCGGGTAAAACCACGCCCTTAGATATGGCGTGAATGATGAGGGCTCTATTGCTAATACTCTTAGATGCAGGCAAATCAATCTTCGCATCTAAGGTCTTGGGAGCTTTTAATGTATATCGCATGATGTAAAATTGCAATGTTTTTTATCATGCAAATATACACATTCTTATGCTGAAAACCAAGTGTTGGACTAAAGTTTTACAAAAGGGAAAGCCGTAGACAGGGAGTAATGGAGGCTGTATTTCATAGAATTGACGGTTTGTTTTAATGCCGTTGCTCAATATGCTTTGTGTTCATTCCGATGTTTTCTTTTGTCATTACCCGGAACTTAATTATCCTTTCTGCTGTCATTGGACGACCTTGAGAGGTGTTGTTTCACACACTGTGAAGTGGATGGGGAGGTCGAGAGGTTGCTCGTTTGCACCACTTCGGCTGGGCATATTGCGGCGATTATTCTTGTTTGCACCGTTTTTCTTTGGCCCGGGGATGAGCGGACTATAATAAAGAACGTGTCGCATGCGTTGCTTTTGTTCAGGAGTAAACTGGTTGGAGTGGCCCATATCATAATCCATGATATTGGTAGAAATGAAGGTTAGGTTGTCGCAGTTGGTGCGTCTTATCAAATCTGCCAATTTAAACTGAGACGGAAAGATGATGTTAGAAATATAGTTCGTAAGATAATCGTTGTACTCCACTCTGTTGTATGATGGTGTATCTTTGCAATAATCAGTGTCTTTGCAGTTGTCGGAAGTTTCTCCGTCTTCTTCTGAAAAGGCATGGAAGAGTCCGAGATAATGGCCTAACTCGTGGGCTAAGGTTGTGTTAATATCTTCCGGTTGATATGTATAGGTGGTTTTTCGCTTGTCTATGGTATAACGCGAAGACTCGCTATTGATATAAGTGCTATTGATAGAGAGCGAATAGGGGAATTTGATGAGCGATTTAGAAATATAGGTGGTGTTGATGGGGTGAAGTCCTTCCAACTCTTGGTTGTTGCTTATGGTGTAGGGAGTGTGACTTAAACCTAGCAATGTAGAACTGTTATCAGTGTCCTTAAAGTTATAAACCATCACGTTGATATAATCGTTAGGATCCCAAATATATTTAGCATTCTTACCACTATTGTCGCCCATGAATTCTTTGGGAGCAATGGGATAGCTCTCTGTCCATTTCACATATCTCACCCCCGGAGTGTCGAGATTGTTGCCGTTTTCATCTTGTTGTGCCAAAACAAATCTTACTTTGATGTCCTCACTCTGTCCGTAAACATTGCCTTGATACAGCTCGTTGACATTGCTCAGAATGGTTTTGAGGCGTGCGGCATCCACATATTGTGTCTTGTCTTTCTCGTCTTTGTACAGCACATGAAAGATGACGGGCAATTGATATACATAATCGTCGCCAATGACGGCAGGCGTCTCGTCTTCATCTTGATCGTAAGTGTCAGTCGGAACCGAAGTCTTGTTAAGTCCGTCGTCGCCTCCACAGGCTGTCATGGTCAATGCCATGAAAGCGAAAACGATGCTGTGAAAAATGTCTTTTCTCATGTTCTGTAGGGTTTTCTTGATGGGATGGGATTGGTATTGTGATGTAGACATATGACATCAATCCCTTTTTAATGATGTGGCAAATTTAGCATTTCTTGTTAAGAAAACCAATAGAAAAGGGCGTTTTTAGCATAGCCGACTGTTTTTGCCCGATGAATTTATAGAATATTGGCCAGCGACGAGTACTTGAGAATGGCTCGTGAGTGACACAGTTGTTTGCAAAATTCTTTGGCCGATGCTTTCACATAGCTCTGCTTGAGTACATGGATACATCCCTCCATGTTGTTGTCGGGCATCTCAAGCGGTATGGCTACGAGATCGTCTTCGTCATGAATGGTGGCCTCAGCCAATACGGTAACGAGCTTGCTCTGCTTGATGAGCTTTAAGAGGATGTTGACATCGTTGAGTTCGATGCGGATATTCATTTTATGAAAAAAGGAAGCAAGCTGGTCGTCGAGTGAGTTGCGGGCCTGGAGCCCCTTGGCCGGCATGGCACATTCGTATGCCTGCAAGTCGTCTATCGTGATGCTTTTTTTTGTAGCCAAGGGATGACTCTGATTGACCACAACGGTAAGGCGGTTGTTGAACAGCACATGACTCTCGATGCGGTCGTAGCGTTCGGTGGGTTTGAAGGCCAATACAAAGTCTACTTCTCGGTGTTGGAGCATCTCCATGAGTTCGGCCATGGTTTTATAAAAAATGTTGATATGCACATGCGGATATTCTTTGGCAAAGGCCAATACCGTTTCGGTGAGCAGCGGACTGAAGGTAAAGGTTACGCCGATATTGAGCTCGCCTATGAGCAGATTGTTGAGGTCGTAGGCCTGCTGCATACAGGCATCGGCTGCGGCTATGGCCTGTTGGGCATAGGGTTGTAGCTGTATGCCGACTTCGGTAAGCGAAACCTCATGGCTGTTCCGTTCGAATAGGGTTACTCCCATCTCGTTTTCGAGTTGTCTTATTTGTTGCGACAGGGTGCTTTGGGTGATGAAGAGAGCTTTGGCAGCCTCCGAAAAATTGAGCGTTTCGGAAGCTTTGAGAAAGTATTTTAATTGTCTTAGTTCCATGCTTGGTGCTGTTGGTCCAGTCGGTTCATTAGACCGCTGGGATTTATCTTTTGTCTTATTGTTCGTTATCCTGCTGTTTGCTGCGGCTTGTCAGGCGTCTTGCCTGCCGTCTTCTTCTTGATGCTGTTCACGTTGTCTGTGATAATGATGCAACTCATGTGTTTAGCCAATCTGCTGGAGTAGGTTCGGACTTTCATAACCTATAAGGATTAATCTGAGTATCTTGTTACTCTGAACGAAACCTTTTTAAGTATGAGAATGGGGGCCGTCGCCCCTAAAACCATACCCAAAATGTCGAACGCACATGTAAAGCCATTCGATGTGCAAAGGTATAAATAATGGTTGAATAACGCTTCGTCTTGCGTCGATAAACACATCACAATGGCACCCACTGTCTTATAGGCATACATGCCGGGAATCATGGGAAGAAGGGAAGGGAAGGAGAATGTTTCGGGCGGACACTTTGCATAGCAGGCTGCCGCCACGGCCATGAAACCTATGGTGAGAGAGGCCACAAAGCTGGCTGCAATCAGTGAGCAGGGCATCAGGCTGTTGTTCATTAGCAGATACCGCATGGCATGTCCCACGGCCGAAATCAATGCACAGTATTTATATGCGTTGCGAGGTGGATCGCTGATGCTGGCAAAGCCTATACCGGCAATCGCTGCAAAAAATGCGTCTTCGAGAATGTTGAAAAGAAACATATACATGTGTTAAAACAAATTGAGATTCATAAGAAAGATACCGCCGGCAAAGCCTACCGACAGAGAAAAGGTGAGGACGATGGCATTCATGAATCTGCTGTAAGATACAAGATACTGCCCTACGAGCAAGTCGCTGATGCTGTTAATATAGGGTATTCCGGGTATAAGATACAGCACACAGGTGGCAACGGCCACATCGGGGGTGTTGCCCAGATGGAAAATATGTCCTGAAGCACCGATGATGGATGAGAAAAAGGAGCAGAGCAGAAATATAACCTTATGGTCGAAATGTTCTTCTATAAGCATCTGCTTGAGCCTGAATCCGGCAAAGGTGGCGATGAACACTATGGTCATGGCTACCGCATCGCCACCGAAAATACGACAGAAGGCCATATTGGCAAAAGAGGTGAGTACCAATACGAGCCATTGGTTGGTGTAGGGAGAGGCAATGATGGAACGGAAATGTGTTTCTGCCTCTTCTACCGTCATCTCCCTGTCGGCAATCATCCAACTGAGTTGGCTCAGTTTGGTGTTCTTGAAAAAACTGATGGCAGTATGTGGTATACGCTTGATGTAAACAAACGATTGCAGCGTGGTTTCATCGGTGAGTACAACACTGATGCTTCCCGGACTGATGGTTGTTTCGATGTTCAGGCACCAGGCTTGTGCCATCCGCTTGACATTGGCACGGATACGCTTGCAGGTGGCACCGCATCCATACAGCCAAGCGGCATATTCAGCAATGAAGACACAAGCTTTTGTGTGTTTGTCGGATGCAGGGTTAGTTGTCGTCTTCGTCATAGCTGTAGATGGTATATTCATCGGATATTTCGAAAAACTTGTCGTGTCCGGCCGACCTTTTCACCTTGTTGGCTTCTCTTACGACAAAGATAAACACCATAACCATGACCAATAAACTCCAAATAAGCATTTGATGATTCATTTTTTTTATTCTTTCTGTTTAGCGAGTGCAAAGTTAGGCGGCTTGATATGGGTATGAAAACATTGGTTAAGGATAGTTTCGATATTGGCTATCGGCTCCGTCAATATCCGAATAAGTGGGGTGAAGTGTCAAATTTTGGCTTATTCTCTTCTTTACTGACGCCCATTTACAGTATGAAATAGAATAATTGTATAAAAAAAACTTTCCATAATTTGGTTGTTTCATCTTTCCTTTGTATCTTTGCAACCGCTTACGAGCAAATGTTCGGGATTTAGCGCAGTTGGTAGCGCACACGTCTGGGGGGCGCGAGGTCGCTGGTTCGAGTCCAGTAATCCCGACACAGACAAAGATAAGGGGTTGATTTTCAACCCCTTAATCATTGTCGGGGCTTTTATGGTCGGCGAAAAGCCGGCGATATTTTATAAGCTGTTTATTTGTAAATAATCAATGGGCATTTCACTCAAAAATTTGGAAATGCCTAAAAAAAAATTTTTTAATCAGAATCAAAACACCACAATGCAAAAGATTGTGGGTTGGAAGACACCGACTTTTCATCAGGCGTCGGAATGTTATGTAGCTCTCTCTGCATTTGATCCCACAAGGGGTAAAATGCGTATTAAGAAGTTTATGCTTAATCATATCAAGGGGAAGCGAAATCAAAAGATGTATGGAGAAGCTCTCATCAAAAGACTTACCGAACAATTAATGCAGGGATGGAATCCGTGGGTGGAAGTGATGCAGCCGATGGAGTACACCGCGTTTGATGAGGTGTGTGAGAAATATAAGGAATATTTATTTAAGCTATTGAAGGAGCGGAGCATGAGTGAAGAGAGTGTTCAGTCA
>JALEWR010000068.1 GCA_022783515.1 Prevotella sp. | reverse complement strand
ACAAGTTTGGCTTAAAGGCTCTCGCAGAAGTCGCAGATAACGCAGACATTTTATGGTAGGAGCTTGTTACGCAACCATCGCAGTCACGATGGCAAGATAACGCAGAAGAAGTTGCCGTATAATAATGGAAGACTTGTTGTGATAATTTGTGTATGTCGTTGCTTACTTTTCTGCGAGTTTTTCCATCGCGACGACGATGTTTGCGTCCTCTTACAACTCTGTTTAGAGTAAAGTCTTCTGCGTTATCTGCGTTATCTGCGAGAACGTTTAAATGAGAATAGATGAGCAGAGCTAAGTTTGCTTGGTTCTGCTCATATTGTTTGACAGAAACGTTCTTTTCTTGTTCCTCAAAAAGTGCGTTTAACCGCCATGGTATAGCTCAAGTAAACTTGACACAGCTCATTCGGCTTCATCTAAACGTTCGTTTACCTATATCTTTTTCTCTTTTACTTGTTTCGTTCGCTAAATATTATTATTTTTGCCAAAAATATATACAACAATGTGTAGAAGTCTTGCGAATGTACTTTGCTAACACAAGGTGATATTCTACAGCGAGAGGATGATACAGTGCCTGGACATGAATATATGTCTATACTTCCTTGGATGCAAAATTAGGAGGGAGGGTGAATTGTATCTCTTTGAACTGTTACTTGAAAAACAAAATCGAAGAATAGAGTAATGAGAGTAATAAAAGTATGGACGCATTCTAATGCGTTGTTAATAGTTTAATCAAGTTGACAATCAATAAACTTTTCATGTGTTCTATGGATGCATTGAATGGCATGCATCAACGATTCTGAGTGAGCAAGAAAAATTTTCGGGCTTATTGGGAAATGTTTTGTGTTATATTGTCTGAAAAATATCTCATTATAATTATCCAATGGAAAAAGAAAAAAAAAGAATAGCATTGATAACCGGTATCACAGGTCAGGACGGTAGTTACTTGGCCGAGTTTCTGATACAAAAGGGTTATGATGTACATGGGTTGTTGCGTCGCAGCTCATCGTTTAATACGGGTAGAATTGAACATTTGTATTTAGACGAGTGGGTGCGAGATATGAAGCAGTCGAGATTGATAAACCTGCATTGGGCAGACATGACCGACTCGTCTTCGCTCATCCGTATTATAGCCGAGGTGAAACCCACCGAAATATATAATTTGGCGGCACAGAGTCATGTCAAAGTGAGCTTTGATGTACCGGAATATACTGCAGATACAGATGCCAACGGTGTACTCCGCTTGTTGGAGGCCGTACGGATTTGTGGTTTGGAGAAGACTTGCAGGATATATCAAGCCAGCACCTCCGAACTCTATGGCAAGGTGCAGGAAGTGCCACAGACCGAAACCACACCTTTCTATCCTCGTTCGCCCTATGCGGTGGCTAAGCTCTACGCTTTTTGGATGATGAAGAATTATCGTGAAAGCTATGGCATGTATTGCTGTAATGGTATTCTCTTTAATCATGAGAGTGAGCGACGAGGCGAAACCTTTGTGACGAGAAAGATAACTTTGGCTGCTGCACGCATCGCTCAAGGTCATCAAGACAAACTCTATTTGGGTAACCTCAATGCTCTCCGCGATGGGGGATATGCGATGGATTATGTGGAATGTATGTGGCTCATACTGCAACAGCCCGAACCCGACGACTTTGTTATTGCTACGGGCGAATATCATTCCGTTCGTGAGTTTGCTACATTGGCTTTCAAGCATGTCGGCATCGAGTTGGAATGGAAGGGCGAAGGAGTGGATGAAAAAGGTCTGGACAAGTCGACCGGCAGAGTGTTGGTAGAGGTAGACCCCAAATATTTCCGCCCGGCAGAAGTGGAGCAATTGCTCGGTAATCCCGCTAAAGCAAAAGCCCAACTCGGTTGGAATCCCCGCAAAACCTCTTTTGAGGAGCTTGTGCGAATTATGGTGGAACACGATATGGCGTTCGTGAAGAAACTACATCATAAGTAAGATTGTTATAATTGGATTGATGAAGTCTCTCGCAGACTCCGCAGAGAACGCAAAACATATTATATGAAAATGTTCGCAAACATAGCTTACGTTATGGCGGATTTCGCAGAAAAGTTACCACTACAATAATATGTGCTGAAGTTTGTAGAATCATAAAATTAAAGATCCCGTAAGAATAGAGCCTTATTAATTTTATACAATGAAAGAGAATGAAATTTCTTATCAGATTATAGGAGCAGTTTATGAAGTGTATAAGAAACTTGGAGCAGGATTATTGGAAGGTGTATACGAAGAGATTCTTAAATATGAATTAGAGAAACGAGGTTTAAAGGTTGATACACAAGTTCAGATTCCTGTTGTTTATGACGGCTTGTCTTTTGGAAATGGATTTCGGGCAGATATGATAGTTGAAGATAAAGTAATTGTGGAATTGAAATCTGTCAATGTTTTGCAAGATATACATTTTAAACAACTTCTTACATATTTGAAATTGAGTAATCTGCATCTCGGACTATTGATTAACTTCAACTCCAATAATATTCATGATGGTATACGACGGGTTGTCAACAACTTGTAATAACAATATCATTTATAATATAGTTTATTAAGCAGTTCTGCGGATTCTATCATAGCAAAGCTATGTCTGCGGATTATCTTGACATATAAGTTTTCTCAATTTATTCTGCGTTGTTAGCGAAATCTGCGAGAACTTTTAAATTAGAATAAAGTATATCTCATTCAAAAGAATATATGCTACCAAGCACATCAAAAATATACATAGCCGGTCATCGCGGTCTTGTAGGTTCCGCCATTTGGCAGAACCTGGAAACACGCGGTTACACCAATCTTATTGGTTGCAGTCATGCCGAACTTGACTTAACCAACCAGAAAGCGGTGGACGCATTTTTCGATAGAGAGCGTCCCGATGCCGTGGTGCTGGCTGCCGCTTTCGTTGGTGGCATTATGGCGAATAGCCTGTACCGGGCCGATTTCATCATGCAAAACATGCAGATGCAATGCAATGTTATTGCGAGTGCTTATAAGTATAAGGTAAAGAAGCTCCTATTCCTTGGCTCCACCTGCATCTATCCCAAGGATGCACCGCAACCCATGAAGGAAGACTGTTTGTTGACCTCCCCATTGGAGTATAGCAACGAACCCTACGCCATCGCCAAGATTGCCGGACTGAAGATGTGCGAAAGCTATAACCTGCAATATGGCACCAACTATATCGCAGTGATGCCCACCAATCTCTATGGACCCAACGATAATTTTCATCTAGAAAATAGTCATGTGATGCCTGCCATGATGCGTAAAATTTATTTGGCGAAGCTCATTCATGAAAACAATTGGGATGCCATCCGGCAGGATATGAACAAACGCCCTATTAATCCTGTTGCCAAACTCAGTGAGCAGATTGGTAAGGAGAATGTAGATGGCAACAGTTCGCAAGAACGCATCTTGAAGGCCTTGTCTTTTTATGGCATTGAAGACAACAAGGTAATGCTGTGGGGAACAGGCAGTCCGCTCCGTGAGTTTCTCTGGAGTGAAGACATGGCAGACGCCTCCGTTCACGTCCTCCTTAACGTCGACTTCAAAGATATCATCGGTATCGACCAATATTCCAGTGTCTTCCAAGGCGTTTCGGCATCAGGACAGGTAGACCGCAACAACAGTAACGGTCGTGGCGGTGCCATCCCCTCATTGGGCGACATTCGCAACTGCCACATCAATGTAGGAACAGGCAAGGATATCACCATCCGTCAACTCGCCGCCATCATCGACACAACCATCGGCTTCACCGGTGAGATTGTTTGGGATACAACCAAACCCGACGGCACACCCCGTAAACTCATTGATGTAAGCAAATTGCAATCGTTGGGTTGGAAACATTCCGTGGAGATTGAAGAAGGAGTGAGCAGGCTCTATGAATGGTATCGGAAGTCGTTACTTAAATGATGAAATAATGCAGAAAGAAACAAGTACAATGTTAAAGGGTGTAGCCATATTGATGATGCTATGGTTGCATTTATTTAATCATATTGATATAACTAGTAATTGCTCCAATTATATCTATGTATCTGAACTACCTTTGTCCTATATTTTAACAAGATTATGTAATCCTGTTAGCCTTTTTATAATATTAAGTGGGTATGGTTTAAAATATGTTTATAAAAGAAAGAAATTACAATTTACTAATCAATTAAAACGGTTATTTAAATTATTCTTGTGTTATTGGATAACCTTGCTTATTTTTGTTTCGATAGGCTGTATTCTTCGACCAGATAAGTATCCGGGTTCTGCTGTTGAGTTCTTGTTAAATTTTACGAGTTATAGCTGTTCTTATAATACTGAAATTTGGTTTTTGTTTCCATATGCTTTAGTAAGTATCACGGCGTTATGGGTATTTCAACTACAGGATAGAATTGGTAGACGTTATATGTTAATTGTGGGTATTGGATTATATATTCTTACTTGTTTTAATGTGCATAAATTTTTGATATTAATAATTCCCAATCACTCAATTGTTAATCAGTTAGTGCTTTATTTTAGTTTTTATCTTCCTTTTATTCTTGGCTCAATACTTTATGATAAGTATCAAATAATACAGAGTTATTTGACTCAAAGGAGATATCTGGGTATGATTGTCATTGTGTTTTTGTTGCTTGTTAGTTTTCAGCTTATATTTGCTATTCAAGTCTTTAGCCCATTACTTGTTTTTCTTATTATTATTTTATTTGCACAATTATCTTTATGGAAATCTTTGCAGGCTATATTGTTATTCCTCGGTAAGTATTCTATGCCCATG
>JALEWR010000063.1 GCA_022783515.1 Prevotella sp. | reverse complement strand
TTCTTCTGTACCAAATAATAAAACCTGTGACAGGAAGCGAAGCACCTACTAACGAAGCCAGACACATCAGGATTTTACCCATAACACCCAACACTCGGCCGTCATGTATTTCTAAATTCATACGCATGAGCTTATCGGCTGCAGAGGCTTGGGCATATCTACCTGCATACGCTCCCTTTCCTTGTAAGGGATGAAGCGTATATTGATCGAAAAACAAGTTGTCGGTTTTATAGTATGACCCTCGCTCGTGTACCACGCTCACTCTATATATACCATCTTTGGTTTGTGGCAAAGCATAATAGAATTGCACAGCCTTTTTCTCTTCTTCGCTTATTTTTTTATACAAACGATCAAGAGGATTTTTTAGTATAGGAGCATGTTGTAAGCTATCCGATAAAGGCATTTCATAGGGAATGGGGGCTTGTCCGCCTGAGACCAAACGATATACCCCACCACTCCACCAATCAAGTGAAAACATAAGTCCTGTAAAACAAAGTGTCATCAAGGGTAAAAGTGCATAAAAAGCCACTACGGTATGCAAGTCGAAATTGAATTTTAACAAGCTAAAAGGACGTTTCAAAGTAAGCATATGACGCACACTTTTCTTATTCCAGCGTCGAGGTAACCACAACACACAGCCGGTTATCAAGGTTATGAAAAACACTAACACCCCATACCCAACAATCCAATGTCCCACTTCTCGAGGTAACCACAGAGTGCGATGTCCCTGCAACACCCATCGAAAGAACTCGAATTCTCCTTTTTCTTTTTGGCTGACATGCAGAACTTGTGCCGAGTAGGGATCGAGAAAAACCGTGGTTTGTCCTTTCTCCTGCCGAAAATAGTCGACCCATACAGCATCTGTTCTTTCGCCATAAGTAATGGCCGAAGGAGTACTGTCTGCCGCCACTTGATTGCTAACATGCAAGATCTGCGAGGGAGTTTTGAAAGGTGTATTGCGAGCTTCTACCTTGCGCCAAGGCTCGGTTGCTGCAATCAGTTCGTCTTTGAATACATATAAGCATCCTGTGATGCAGACAATAAAAACCACTATGCCCGAGGCTAAACCCAGCCATAGATGTAACAGCTTACAAATTTTACGCATTATGACAATTTAAATAATCCGCCCACGAAGGTAGTAGACACTTTAGCACCTCGTTCGGCAGTGGCTGTAGCCGTATTAATTCTGTAAACATAAGTGCCATCTGCAGTGGTGATGGTGGTGTATACATAACTGCCCTCTACCAATGCCACAAACCTTCTACCGCCCGATCCATCGTGGGTAGGTATCTCATTAATCTTGGTTGCCCGTTGGTTGTATAGGTCGATGATATAGCTATCGAGTTGTTTGTCTCCCCATCTGTTGGCTGCAGTTTGCGGTACAATGGTACTTACTTCTGCATATACCAGACCATTACCCACATATTTTATATGAGCAGGTTTTAATCCCCCTGTTTGTTGCTCGAAATGATAGGTGTACTGTGCATCAAATTCCGTAGTGCCTGCGGGTATTTTTAAGAATCCGGCTTGTTTTGTCGCTTGCGAATAGCCATTAGAGATGGAAGAATTGGACATCACATAAAGATCTCCGTTCTCGGTTTTTAGAAGTCCATTATAAGCACTCCACGACCCTGCAGGTCCGAATCGGGTATCTTTCATCAGCTTCTGAAAAGTCATATCAGGATAGGAATATACGGCCACATAGGTAGTATCGGTAAATTCAGTGGCAAAGGTTTGATGATTCATAGGCATATAGGTGATATATACCCGATTGCCACTTTTTGCGACTCCGGTAATGAAAGGCCATGCCAAGCTATCTAATGGGGCAAGAGGGGTTGTGGTGATGGATTGTTGTATATCGAGTTGTTCAATACCAATACGTCTGAAGGTTAAGAAACCATTTTTCGTTCCGCGTGCCGGTAACTCTACGGAGAGCATGGTTTGATTGTCTACTTCCACCAAATCGTCCATCGAATTGTTGTAAACATACTCACCTTTTTCCATCAACAACCCATCGGTGCCTCTTTGAAGTCCGTATACTCCCTTAGTGCCTAAGCCTCCAATGCTAAAAATGGTTTTGCCACCTTGTGTATAATCACGATACCCATTTTGTTCTATTCCTTTGCCTATGGCATTAATGTTGCCATTCATTAAGTCGTTGGTTGTTACCACATAGTATGTGGTTGTATTTCCGGAGGTAATGCCCAAAGTCATAACGTAGGGTGCATTGGGTTGCTCACTGTCGGCCAAGGTTTCGTCGTTGCATGCCGTGAAAATCATAGCTACACAGAGCATAAGCCATGATGCCATATAATGAAATGTTCTTTTTGTCATTGCTAATATATTTGTTTGAGTTTATTTATCGGTTAATAAAATAGCGAAACTTCAAGTGAAACGCTCTACCAGGTTTCTGAAGTCGATAGTTGTCGAAAAGTATTTTATCTGTGATATTGATAGCCTCTAATGCTATGGAATAACGACCTTGCCCCATGCTGTAGCTGATAGATGCATTATGAGCAAATTGTTCGGGGATGATTTTCTTAGAGGCTTTGGCACCCAAGCCGGGGAAAGAGAGATAATAGCGATACACATAATCGTTAAAATAAACAAGAGAAAGTGTATTACCCTTAGAACCCAAGTCGTGGAAGTTCACTCCTGTTTCTCCGTTCATGAAGAAATAAGGAATATTGGGCAATCGCTGTCCATAAGTGATATTGTCGGTGATTCCTGTTCCAATATACGAGTTGCTATTGGTTTGAGTCTTCATTCTGTCTTTAATATCTTGGAATGTCATGTTACCACCGATAAAGAATATATTCTTATACTCATATCTTATACTTCCTTCGATGCCTTTTGTTATAACTTTACCCAAGTTTTCGTATCCTGTTGTGGGGTCGGCCGAAAGTGTTACGCCTTTAAAAATAAAGTCTTTGGTATAGCGATAAACGAAGTTGGCTTCAGCCAAGATACGATGAGAATCCCAACGTTGGTTCAAGGCAAGTCCGATATTAAGATTTTTGGAGTTTTCGGGCAACAAGTTAAGATTGCTTTTTTGTATAAATCCATCTCCAAATATTTCAATGGCTTCGGGCATACGGTAAGCTTGTTCAAACGAAACTTTAGCTTGCAGGGAGGGTAAGATAAAATAAGTGGCTGCCGCTCCATATCCTAAATGCTCTTTATGGGCTTTCATTTTTTCCCATCGCTCGGTGGTTTTAAACGCATCAAAAAGTTGATATGTGGACGTATTGAGAAAATACATCTTACCAAAAACATTAATGTTCCACTTGTCATAACGCAACAGATAACCCAACCCCGTAACATTTTTGGTGATATATTGAGGGACATTGTTGGTCAATGGATTAGGATTGCGTCGCTCGTCTGCTTTTCTCTGTATAGAGGTCAGCACATGGTTGAGTGTGAGAGATTGGTGTTGGTCAATGATATAATTGGCATTGGCATTAGCCAGCCATTCTTTTTGCTTTATTTTTGCATCTGTAAGATAGCCTTCCCCTGCAGATGTGGCAGGTACATATTGTCCCAGCCAATTGTATTGTCTGCTTAAAGTATCTATGTTATGTATGTTCTGAATATTGTACGCACCATAAAACGAAAGTGACAGGCCATCTACAAACACATTGTTCTTCTTCCATCGCAACGATGGGATAATAGAGTGGCTCTTTACTTCTGCCCCTCCATACACGGCGTCCATTGTAGCTCCTGTCTGTATGTCTTTGTCATTGGCAGAAACAATCAATCCCAAAAGCAAATAATCTGCCCAACTCTTACCGACCCAACCGGTCTCTAATCTCAGTCCATATGAGTTGTAACTATCATGAAAACGTTTCACCCACCGATTCTCTACCACTTTGTTGGTACTAAGATCCACGATAGGGGCAAACACTTGATAATTGTTCTTGGAATAATTAAAGAAGGTATTGGCATGCACCGTAAATCCGGTAGGAGCATGAGTGTATGCACCATTTAGCCCCACACGATGGGTGTTGAAAGAGCCAACAGAATAGGTTGCATCTAAATAGTTAGCCTTTTGACGAGTGACCACGTTCACTGCACCACCCAAGGCGTCGCTGCCTAAGTATACAGGAAGCACCCCTTTATACACTTCCACACGCTCTGCCATGTTGGAAGAGATATTTGAAAGATTAAAAGAGGTACCGAAACGGTCCATCGGAATACCATCAAGAAAAAACTTTACTTGATTACCCGAAAAACCATTCATGCTGAATGTGTATTGAGAACCCAAACCGCCATCTTCGCGAACACGCACCCCGGTAACGGTATTGAGTACTTTTTGCAGGGTTGGATTTTGCGTATAATAACGCTGAAGGTTTACTACGGATATGGCATAAGCTTGTTCTTGTAGCAGGCGAGCCTTGGTCTTACCTGTCACTTGTACTTCGCTCAATTTTTGTTCTTTACCATAAAGTGTGTCAAGTTGTACAGAATGAGAAGCGGTTGTTGTCGCTGTTGTAGAAATAGAAGCCGACACGTTTAGTCCTACATACATCCATGCGACACATGGGAGAGTTATCCTTAATAAATGATTCATATAATGTAACTATAATTTGCAAGTGCAAAATTAGGTGAAAGGCTTGGGTGCGGCAATACTTAAAAATAGGTATTTTAGCTTGTTTCCATGACCATATCAGGGTCTAAGAGAACAAAAAAAACATCCTCCGAATATTTATGAATAAAATTCGGAGGATGTTGGTGATAATAAAAATAGGTGCTATCGTTTCTTAAAAAAACGTCAAAACACTTACAACAACTTCTTTTCCAATTGTTGAAGCATGTCTGCTGTCATGCTTTCGAGATTGTATCGTGGGTTCCAATCCCACTCTTGGCGAGCACAACTGTCGTCCAGACTATTGGGCCAGCTATTGGCAATGGCAGCCTTTAACGGGTCTACGTCGTACACCATTTCAAAGTTGGGTTTGTGCTTCTTTATCTCTTGATATATCTGCTCAGGGTCGAAGCTCATCGCTGTGACGTTAAAGCCGTTGCGGTGTACCAGTCTTGTGGGGTCAGCTTCCATCAATTGAATGGCGGCTTGCAAAGCGTCGGGCATATACATCATATCCATCTGTGTGCCTTGTGGGATGGGACAAACAAACTTTTCGCCACGAACTGCCGAATAGTAGATGTCTACGGCATAGTCGGTGGTGCCACCGCCGGGAGGCGTTACATACGAGATAATGCCGGGGAAACGCACCGAACGGGTATCTACACCATACTTGGTAAAGTAGTAATCACTAATCAGTTCGGTGGTAACCTTGGATACTCCATAGATGGTGCGTGGGCGTTGCACGGTGTCTTGCGGCGTTTGGTCGGCAGGAGTGTTTTCTCCAAACGAACCGATGGAACTGGGTGTGAAGACCGCACATTTGTTTTCGCGTGCCACTTCCAAAACATTCCACAAACCGTCGATACCGATTTTCCATGCCAGCTGTGGCTTTTGTTCGGCAACAACCGACAGAAGGGCTGCGAGATTGTAGATAGTGTCGATGTTGTATTGCTTCACCACATCGGCAATCATTGCTCCGTTCATTACATCGGTGATGGCAGAGGGTCCGCCCTCTTTCAGTTTTCCGGTAGGCTCTGCTCCTGCAATATAACCTGCAACAACATGTTCTCCACCCAAGTGTTCTCTTAACTTTTCAGTCAGTTCGGAACCAATCTGTCCCGTAGAACCTATTACTAAGACATTCTTCATGTGCTTTTGATTGTTTGTTGATTGATGGCTGCAAAATAAATCATTTTTTTATGGGCATACAAGAAAAAAGATATTTAATTGGTAGAAAACAGCTTTGGAGATGGAAAAAAACGAAGATGAATGGTAAAAGTCAAAAAAATATCATTTACTTTGTACCATAATTCATTTAAAATCTAATGTTATGTACGGTAAAATGAAAGAACATCTCCGCACTACTTTGGCAGAGATACGCGAGGCTGGACTATATAAAGAAGAACGCCTCATTGAGAGTCAGCAACAGGCGGCTATCACCGTGAAGGGTAAGGAAGTGCTTAACTTCTGTGCCAACAACTATTTGGGCTTGTCCAATCATCCCCGACTCATTGAAGCATCGAAGAAGATGATGGATAAGAGAGGTTATGGTATGTCGTCGGTAAGATTTATCTGTGGCACGCAAGACATTCATAAAGAATTGGAAGCGGCAATCTCCGATTATTTCAAGACAGACGATACCATTCTCTATGCGGCTTGTTTCGATGCTAATGGTGGTGTGTTCGAGCCTCTGCTTACCGATGAGGACGCTATCATTTCGGATGCTTTGAACCATGCGTCTATTATTGATGGTGTGCGTCTTTGTAAGGCTAAACGTTATCGTTATGCCAATGCCGACATGGCAGAATTGGAAAAATGTTTGCAAGAAGCACAGGCACAGCGTTTCCGTATCATCGTTACCGACGGTGTTTTCTCTATGGATGGCAATGTGGCTCCTGTCGACAAGATTTGTGATTTGGCAGAAAAATACGATGCTTTGGTGATGGTAGACGAGTCGCACTCAGCCGGTGTGGTAGGTGCTACCGGTCATGGCGTGAGCGAATTGTGCAACACTTACGGTCGTGTGGATATTTATACCGGCACCTTGGGTAAGGCCTTTGGTGGTGCTTTGGGCGGATTTACCACGGGAAGACAAGAGATTATCGACATGTTACGCCAACGCAGTCGTCCTTATCTCTTCTCCAACTCGTTGGCTCCCGGTATCATCGGTGCCAGTATCGAGGTATTTAAGATGCTCAAAGAAAGCAATGAGATTCACGACAGACTGGTGGAGAATGTCAATTATTTCCGCGATAAGATGTTGGCAGCCGGCTTTGACATCAAGCCTACACAAAGTGCTATCTGTGCAGTGATGTTATACGATGCAAAGTTGTCGCAGGTATATGCTGCCAAATTGCAAGAAGAGGGCATCTATGTAACAGGCTTCTATTATCCTGTTGTGCCTAAAGACCAAGCTCGCATTCGTGTTCAGATTTCCGCAGGACATAGCCGCGAACAGCTCGATGCTTGTATCAATGCCTTTATTAAGGTGGGTAAAGAGTTGGGAGTGTTGAAATAAAGTGTTGGACTTGCTTAGGTTTTCCTATGCTTTTTTAGGCAAGTATAGGAAAACCTAAGCAGTCTTTCAGGCTGTTTCTCCATTTTCTTGATTGACAATGTCAAGGAGTTGGGAGAAATGATCGATTATCCAGTCGGGTTGAGTGGCAGCCAATTCCTCACGCGTACCATTGCCATAGCTCACCGCACAAGTCTTGGTGTTGGCTCGTTGTCCCATCATCATATCATAGACAGCATCGCCCACAACGAGCGTTTCTTCTGCTTTGCTGCCGAGTTTTTCTAAAGTGAGCAACACCGGTTCGGGGTGTGGCTTGGCATTTTTCACATCGTTGACACTAAGAATGAGGCTAAGCATCGAGTCGATGCCTATCTCTTTGGCCAACAAGGGCAAGGTGTCTTTACCGCGGCTGCTGGCAATGGTGAGCTTTAAACCGCGGCGGTGCAATTCGGTGAGGGTTTCTACCACACCGGGAAAGGCAGGCACACTGCCGGGAATATTGTTGATGTCGAAGAGTCGGCGATAGGTTTCGGCACATTGTTCTGCCATCTCTTCGCTCATGGGAATGAGCGTTGTGAACATCTCTTTGAGGGGTAAGCCAATGACAGCCGAACAGGCTTCATCGCTCTGCGGTGGCAGTCGGAGGGTCTGAATGGTTTGTTGGATGGTCTTGAGGATGAGCGATTGAGAATCGCCCAAGGTGCCGTCGAAGTCGAGGATGATGGTTGTGAGCATTGCTTTTTTGTTTTGTTTTTTATGAGAGGATGAAGGAAACTGGGCTTATGGGGCATATAAGGCTTGCAGGGCTTATATGTTTTTGAAAGCCGCTTGATGCAGAATAACGCAAAGGGTCTTTAGTTTCATATAGTCGTACGACATATAGAGCAGTCCGCCGAAGGCGTTATTGGTTCCCCACGAGTTTTTAAGAATAAAATATTTCTTGCCTTTTTTGCTGCGTGCCAATCCGATAACAGCCATACAATGGTCGTCGGTGGTTTGCAGTTGTTCGTATAAATGTTGTCGCGTTTCTTGTGTGATGGTTTGGGGGTGAGGCTTTAATATCGCTACACCTTGTTGAAAAGAAAAGCCTTTTTCGCTAATGTCGCCCTCCCAGCACACGGCATAGCCCTTGCGTATCGACCCTTCGATGAGGCTCATCATACTGTCGATGGGTAGGTTGAAATAACTGTCGAGGTAGTGATTGTCGGGCGTTTCGAGAACCATTGGCTTACCGAAGGGCTGATGTGTCCAACTGGTGATGGGTACATAGTCGCCTGGGCGATAGACACTTCTGCCAAACTGTTGCACCGTATATTCTGCCCCACCCATAAATTGATAACGAGGCTTGAATCCCATACTGCTGTCCAAGAGGTCGCTCACGTCGGTTTGCAATGCCTGCAAACCTTTTTTGTAAGCCATCGCCATATCCGCTTGCTTCATCACTTGTCGCTCTACAGCGGCGATGGACACGTCGGATTTGTCGGGATAGGTGTCGTATGCCAGCATACCATATTGCTCGATAAGATGCAAGAGAGCCGTTGACATACCTCGGGTGCTGACCTTTTGCTTGCCCTGTGTAAGATAATAGCGTTGGGCTTGCTCTTCCAATAGCATCCTACCTGCATAAAAAGGTGAGAGATGCACCGAATCGCCTTGCATCAAACGATTGGTTTCTATCGTTGCCAGCATGGCGTATGCCCAGCAAAGCGTACTCGTACCCTGGTCTTTGACAGGCGTTGTCTTTAGCAATACCTCTGTGGTGAAGGGGTTGGAAGAGGGTTTTCTCACCTTTTTCTCTGTGCAAGAAACCCATAAGACTAATGTTGTAAGAATAACAAATAATCTATTCATATATGACAAAGATACTATTTTTTAGCTAACTTTGCAACGGTATGAATAATAATAAGATAACAGATTTTGAAGTAATGGCACCCGTTGGCTCGAAAGAAAGCCTGGCGGCAGCCATTCAGGCAGGTGCCGACTCGGTATATTTCGGTATCGGACAGCTCAA
>JALEWR010000052.1 GCA_022783515.1 Prevotella sp. | reverse complement strand
ATTCTAAATCTCTCTAACATTGGATTTAAAGAAGATAGCTAACAATACTTGGAAGGTTGCCCTGTCGCTTTTTCTCGGCAGTGCCATCCTTTTTTGGATGTATCGCGACTTCGATTTTAAGCAGGTGGAGCATGTCATGCTTCACGAGATGAATTGGACGTGGATGCTTCTTTCCTTTCCTTTTGGCATTTCGGCACAGCTTTTTCGAGGTTTACGTTGGCGACAAACACTCGAGCCTATTGGTGAAAAAGCCCGCCTGTCTACCTGTTGTCGTGCCGTGTTTATGTCGTATGCCGTGAGTCTGCTCATTCCTCGTATCGGCGAGTTTGCTCGTTGCGGCATATTGAAACGTTATGACAACGTTTCTTTTCCTAAGGCTTTAGGCACTGTTGTTACCGAGCGAGCCATCGACTCTTTGTTGGTTTTGTTCATCACCGCCCTCACTTTACTCTCTCAAGTGGGTGTTTTCACCAGTTTTTTTAGTCAGACAGGCACCAACATTGATGCCCTTTTGGATAAGTTTACCACTATGGGTTATGTCGTAACTGCCATTTGTTTGTTGGCGATAGCCATTCTTATTCACCTTTTATTCCGCAAGTTGGCTATATATAATAAGGTGAAAGAAACAGTAAAAGGTGTGTGGACAGGCATCGGTTCGGTACGAAAAGTGCGTAACATACCCCTCTTTGTCTTCTTCACCTTAGGTATATGGGGCAGTTATTTTCTGCATTATTACTTCACCTTTTTCTGCTTTGAGGCTACCTCCCACCTCGGTCTCTCCTGTGCTTTGGTTACTTTCATTGTGGGAAGTATTGCCGTTATTGTACCCACTCCCAATGGGGCAGGGCCCTGGCATTTTGCGGTGAAGACCATGCTCATACTCTATGGTGTTGCCAGCACCGACGCTCTCAACTTCGTTCTCATTGTCCACTCTGTGCAGACCTTGCTCATCGTGGCATTGGGTGTATATGCGTGGGCGGCATTGTCGTTCACTAAATTGCTTCAAACAGATGAGTAGAGCCTACTCGGTGGGCGGTGGTATGTATGAGCAAGTGCTCGGTAGATACCGGCTTTATATGATTTTTCTTTACGACTATATATTCTTTTAACCCATAAAATCAAAAACAATTATGAGTGAAATTAAAAACTTGAACCCTGAAAGCATTTGGCGTAACTTTCACAATTTGACACAAGTTCCACGCCCTTCCGGACATTTAGAACCCGTAAAAACCTTCTTGCTCAACTTCGCTAAGGAAGTGGGAGTGGAGGCTTTTGTTGATAAGGCCAACAATATTGTTATGCGCAAGCCTGCCACACCCGGTATGGAAAGCCGCAAGACCATCACGCTGCAGGCCCACATGGATATGGTGCCGCAGAAAGGCCCTAACAGTGAGCATAACTTTGAAACCGATCCAATCCAAACATGGATAGACGAGGGATGGGTGAAGGCTAAGGATACCACCCTCGGAGCAGATAACGGATTGGGTGTTGCTGCCATTATGGCGGTGATGGAAGCCAAAGACTTGAAACACGGACCGGTGGAAGGACTTATCACCGCCGATGAAGAGACAGGAATGTTTGGTGCCAACGACCTGCCCGAAGGCGAGTTGCAAGGCGATATTCTGCTTAATCTCGATTCTGAAACATGGGGCACTTTCGTCGTAGGCAGTGCCGGTGGTGTAGACATCACAGCCACTCGTAGCTATAAAGAGAAGGATGTGAAAGATGATTACGAGGCTCTGCAAGTTACCATCAAGGGCTTGAAGGGTGGCCACTCGGGTTTGGAGATACACGAAGGACGTGCCAATGCCAATAAGCTGATGGCTCGCGTGGTGCTGAAACTCACCAAGGAGTGCGATGCAGAGTTGGCATCATGGCATGGTGGCAATATGCGTAATGCCATTCCTTACAAGGCAGAAACGGTGGTGGTTTTGCCCAAGAAGGAGGTAAAAGCAGCCGAAAATCTCATCGCTGAGATGAAAGACATGTTTGAAAACGAATATCGCTTTGTGGAAAATGGTGTGGAGTTGTTCTGCGAAAAGGTGGAAACACCCAAGAAACGTGTTTCAAAGTCGGACAGAAAAGAAATTCTCCGTGCCATCTATGGTTGCCATAATGGTGTGTTGAGAATGATTCCTGCCATCCCGACAGTGGTGGAAACATCGTCTAACTTGGCTATTGTCGACATCGAAAATGGTGAGGTCGCAGTGAAAATTTTGGCTCGTAGTTCGAGCGAAACGATGAAGGAGTATATCGGACAAACATTGAAGTCTGTTTTCAAATTGTCTGATTTCAAGGTGAAGTTCAGCGGAAGCTATCAAGGTTGGGACCCCAATACCGACAGCGAAGTGCTGCAGTTGGTAAAAGAACTCTATGCCCAAACCTTCGGACACGACCCTATTGTTAAGGTTGATCATGCCGGTTTGGAATGTTCTATCATCTTAAGCAAGTATCCCGACATGGATGTTATGTCTATGGGTCCCACCATCCGTTCGCCCCATAGCACCAGCGAGCGTTGCGAGATTGCTACCGTCGAACCTTTCTGGACATTGCTCAAGAAGGTGTTGGAGGAAGCTCCGGAGAAGTAGTTGGTTGCAACAGATGAT
>JALEWR010000248.1 GCA_022783515.1 Prevotella sp. | reverse complement strand
GAATGTGCCGTGGTGCGTGCCAAAACATGGAAATGGGTGACAGCATACTTACCTCCATTGTCGTAAGGCGAGGAGTAAGTGATATATGAAGCATTGTCTCTCAACCAGTTTGCCACAGTTCCCTCATCGTCTTCCATCTCGCCCGAAACCACAGCCACATAACGTCTATCATAGACAATATCTCGCCAATTATGCTCAAATATCTGCTCCACGCGATAATCTTTGGCATAAATAAGAAGTCCGCTGGTTTCTCTATCCAGGCGATGCACCACATGAGCATTGCACTTTTGATTGGTAGAACGAAAATACTGATCGAGAATTGTCTTCACGTTGGGAGAGGAAATGCCTGCAGCCATCGAGAGTATCCCGGGTTGTTTTTCAATCACAACGAGGTGTTTGTCTTCGTAAACAATACTAATAAATTTGTTTTTAAACGTACCATTCTTCTTGGTTTTGCTCACAGCCACCTTCATACCGGGTTGCAATGGATAGTCGAATCGGGTGATACACTTACCATTGACGAAGACACCCTTACCCTGCAAAGTAGCTTTTATCTTCGATTTACTTTGCGTATGATGATGCTCCAAAAGCCAATCCAAGAGCATACTCTCCTTCTCTACCTGATAGGTTGAATATGAATCGCTGTTAAATTCTTTTTTCATTGTTTTGCTGTTTGTTATTCTACGCCTCACTTTTCAACGTTCTCGCCTACAAAGTTACGCAAAATAAAGGCAAATCTGACTATTATTGCAAGAACTGAGTATAAAAGATTATTGGAGTTGAAAAGAAATAATAAAAGCCAAGAACCTTGTTAACTCGCCAACTTTGGCTGCTTGCCAACTATCAGGTTAAGGCAAAAATTCGCACTGACCTTAGATATAATACTCTGCCGCATCTACCAGTCCTGCCCGTAAAGCATACTTAGTGGCTTCGTGAACAGTGTTGACGCGTATCTTACGAAAGATGTTTTTGCGATGCGTATTGACGGTGTGAAAACTCGAAAACCTTCGTTCGGCAATCTCTTTGGTGGTATATCCCAAAGCCATATCCTTTAAAATCTCGGTTTCGGTCTTGGTCAACGGTACAATTTCTTCTTGCATAGCAGAATGCATTGCTAATGTTTCTGCCATACGCCTACATACATATGACCGACCGGTCATCGCCTCGCGAATAGCGTTTTTTATCTCTGCCAAAGGCGAATCTTTTAATACAAAGCTGAAACGCGGACTACTTGCCATCAATATCCGCACCATCTCATCACGCAATTCGTCGCAGAAAAGTATCCAATGCACTTGCTCGAACCGCTCGCTGATGAGCAAAAGCTCGTTCATATCAGCAATATCGAACAGAGAAAAATCGATGATTACCGTCGCCTTTTGCTCCTTTTCCAAAGCCTGCAACAAAGCATGTTTCGATAAGGGTGAATAGTTGGCAGTCCAATTCATTTCCTTACAGAGATAAAGAAGTCCTGCCCGGGTAATCTCTTGTGGATCGGCAAGAATAATATTCATATCAACAAATTTTATAATAAAGCCTTTCTGCAATCTATCAAGTATGAACGGAAAGTGAAAATCGATGGAAAACAGAAACTCGAGGATAGAAAATATCCTTTTATACCCATAAAACATAGGTATAAAAGGATATTGTTAGAAT
>JALEWR010000032.1 GCA_022783515.1 Prevotella sp. | reverse complement strand
ATCTTCTTCCAAGAAGTTGCTACAGCTGCAAAGTAAGCTAACTGAAAGCAATAGGGAATATATGGTTGTTTTCATAATTCAAACTGTTTTAAAAGTTGATATTGACACCTAATGAGAATGAACGACTGCGTGGATAGGTGATGTTATCCAAGCCAGTAATGAGCTTATTCCAATAAGACACCTCGGGATCAAAGCCCGAATACTTGGTCAGCACAAAGAGATTGTCCATCGATAAAGTGATACGACAGCCACTCAATCTCAAAGGCTGGAGGTATTTAAAGGGTATATTGTAGCCCAATGTCAGGTTTTGCAGACGCAAGAAGGAAGCATCTTCCACATAGTAAGACGACGATTCGTTCTTTCCTGCACCCAATATGGCGGGATGAAGATTGGTGGGATTGCTCTCTGTCCAACGCTTGTCGTAATACTCTTGTGCCACATTGTTGTAAGCACTGTAACCTTCATACTTCCAACGTCCGATGTTTACCACGTCGTTACCATAGCTAAAGTTAAACGCAAGCGAAAGGAAGAAGTCCTTATATTCAAAGTTATTGGTCAGTCCACCGAAGAACTTAGGCTCACTACGATTAATCACCGTCTTGTCATTCAAGGGGTCTACCACATTGTCACCACTCAAATCTTTAAACTTCATATCACCAGGTTTCACCTTAACGCCTTTCCAACTCACTACACCATCCTTGAGAGTACCGCTTGCATCGAAGTCATCGGTTTGGTAAATACCATCAAAGACATATCCCCACGCACTACCGATAGATTCGCCAACCTTAACGCGTGCCACCTCGTTGATGATACCGTCGGAGATAGATACAGGCACAGCAGACACCGAACCCAATGAAAGTACCTTGTTTTTGTTGGTACTAAGGCTGAGGCTCGTATTCCATTTAAAGTTTTTCTTATCAATATTCAAAGTATTTAGCGATAATTCCAAACCTTTGTTTTCTACCTCTCCAATGTTTTGCCATTGCTTAAACGAACCACTCTGCCCGGGTACATCGGCTTGCAGGAGCATATCATTCGTTCTCTTATAGTACATATCCAACGCCAATGTTATACGCTTCTTAAACATACTGAGGTCTACACCCAAGTCGTATTGGTGGGTAGTTTCCCATTTGAGGTCGTAGTTGGGCAACTCGGAAGGAGCCAATCCCATCACGGCACTCTCGTTGACATTGAGGAAATAATTGATATCCAGACGCGACATCGAACGGTAGGACGCTATGCGGTCGTTACCCGATGCCCCCACCGAAAGGCGTAACTTCAACTCGTCTACCAACTGTCCTTTCTTGAAAAATTTCTCGTTGTGCATCTTCCAAGCAAAGGCCAAAGAGGGGAAATAAGCATATTTGTTGTTCTTACCAAACTTCGATGAACCGTCGCGACGCAAGGTTGCAGTGGTGAGATAACGGTCTTTATACGAATAGAACAAGCGACCGAACTGCGACATACGCGTCTGACGATACTTCTCCGTGGCCGGTTTTGTACGCAATGTACCAGCTTGCTCAATGTCGAACACAGGGACAAAGGTTTGAACCTTGAAGTTTTCGCCGGTAACATTGAGGTTAGACCATACATAACTACTGGTTTCAAAACCCAGCATGGCATTGAGGTGATGACCTCCCTTGAATGTTTTCATATAAGTAGCCGTTGTCGTACTCTGCCATTGTTCGGATGAAGTTTCAAGCACATTGGCAAGTCCGTTGCGGCTATAGCCCCAAGATGTGATGCTGGGATACCATTCTTCCGATTTAGAGAAGGTCAGTCCGGTATTCAAAGAGGTACGAATGGTCAGTTCGGGAATGGGCTTGTATTGTGCAAAACCATTGAGGAATAAACGTGTAAGTGGGGTTTTCTTGTACGAATTGTACAAGGTAAGCGTAGGGTTAGACAAACCACCATTGTCAGGATCACCCGGGTCAATTTTGAAGTTGAATGGCTTATAAATCAGCAACGATTCCAACCAACCATTATATTGTTCACCTCCACCCACGGTAACAGGACCATATAGCTCGGTGCGAACAACCGAACCGTTACCGCCGACACGAAGCTTGTTATTAACATCGTATTCCACTTTATAACGTGTAGCATAACGCGTAAAGTTGTTGTTCTTGGCAATGCTGTTTTGTTTGAGATACTCTCCACTCAGCGAATATACCAAAGCGTTCGACTTGCTACTACCGTTCACACTCAGGTTATAATTCTGTGTGGTTCCAGTACGCAAGAGTTCTCTTTGCCAATCGTGCGAGACGTTTTCTTCAAACTCCTGCCCGAAAACTCTCACACGGTCGGGCATATTGTCTCCATCTTCGTCAATACCCCACTCGTTGCTTTGTGGAAAACGAGAGAAACGATAATCAGCAAACTGCTGGCCATGCAACATATCAATACGCTTGGTTGCCTTGCTAATACCAAAACGAGCATCGAAAGTAACCATAGTCTTATTAAAACCACCTTTCTTAGTGGTTATCACGATAACACCATTGGCTCCTGCCGAACCATAAATAGCTGTTGCCGACGCGTCTTTCAATACCTGCACCGACTCGATGTCGGCCGGATTAAGTCCTGATAGGGGATTGTAAGTTGCACGACCCGAAATGGCTGATGTCGCCACCTCTTGTGTATTCACATCAATGAGCATACCATCGATAACATACAAGGGTTGTGTTCCTGCATTGATTGAGTTGTTGCCACGGATGATGATATTGACGTCAGCCCCCAATTCGCCCGATGAAGAAGACACATTGACACCTGCCACCTTACCCGAAAGGGAATTGAGCAACGACGAAGCGTGTGTCTTCCGGATACCTTCCATATCTACCGAACCGACAGCACCCGTCAAATCTTTCTTCTGCATCGAACCATAGCCGATGACAACCACCTGGTCTAGCTCCTTGGCATTGGATTGCATAACGATGTAAAGCATCTTGGACTTACCCACCTTCTGCTTCATTTGCTCCATGCCTACCGAGGAAAACACCAATACAGCATCAGCTTTCGATAAGGTGAGAGAGAACTTTCCCTCCAAGTTAGTAACCACGCCATTCGACGTATTCTCTTCCATCACGGTAACACCCATTAAAGGTGCCTTTGTTTCATCCACGACCATACCCTCCACTTTGTGTTGGGAAAAGCCGTTTAAGGATATGGTAAGTAATATTACCAACGTTAAAATGAACGATTTCATCATAGGTCTTTATTTCTAGAATTAATTGTTTGGTTGCTGTTTCTTATGATATTGTGGGGCTAAAGCCGACAATAGAACATATAATTCAGACACGAAAGAAGAACAATTCAGACTCTATTCATGAGCAATCCAGTCTCAATTGACAAGCCATTCAGTCTCAATCGCTTACCTATTCAGCCTGAATTGCATTCTCAACAGATAGCTCTTGTCGTGCCATTGCTATGCTTTGATGAGTTTAAAGTTGCACCTGCTTCTTGTCCAAAATCTTTGTGCCTTGCTTCAAGGTTACGCTGATGTGGAGCGGCTGTTGTGCCTTAAGCTTAACAAAGCTCCACTCGTAAGGGAATGCTGTACGGATTTCGTCGCCGTCACTTGTTGCTTCCTCACAACTCAAGCTAACAGTACAGCCTGCAGACAGGTCGCTATCGATGTAAGCATAGACAGAATCCCACCCGAAAGGCGACCTGATTCTGAAAACATATAACTTATTGTTCTTGCCTATGTCTATCGCTTTCATTCCGTCGGCAACAGGGGGAAGGTCGGCAGTCTTCATCTTATGGGCCAGAGGGAAAGCCAAGAGCGTGATGCCCTTGCCTTGTATCAGCGCTTGCAAAGTGTTGCCGCTCATCGCCAAATCTTCGCTTACCATTGAGTTCGATTGGGCGAAATGAAACATCGTACACTCTGTATCGGCTGCCACAAAGGGCGTGTTGAGTTTCACATCTACCTTTTGGCCGGCTGCATTTTCATTGAGAAGAATGAGCCAAAAGTAATTGTCGGATAGGGCAGTGATGTGGTTCACATCCGCTGCAGACAAATGCACGGCTTGCTCGTTGAGGTAAAGCTGCACATCGCCATCGTGCAAGATACTGCCCTTTCTGCCTCCATACACACGATTGTTGAACCATACGAAACCTTGTTGCTTACCGTATGGAAAGCTCACAGCATTCTTCGAGCGTTGCACTGCTTCGGTAATGAGATAATCGAGCGTAAAAGTGAGGTGCGAGGGGATATGATGATAATACAACGAGGTTACGTCCGGACCTTTATAAGGATAGATGCTATCCAACGGAAGGTCGGTATAACCGGCGGCATAATAACCTGGATAAGAAGCAAAACGACCGATAACAGAGTTGCGAGCATAGGTTTCAAAGAAAGGATAACGACCATTTTGATTCAATCGCAACAACGAAGGTGCCCATGTAGACATAAAGACGTGGTTGAGATTGTCTTGCTTGGTAAAAAAGGTCATAGGCTGTTCAAAGCCCAGTCCCACAGGAGAAAGGAGGTCTTCGCTCACGGTTTTCTCTTGTACGTCGCCCGTCTGACGTGGATAACCTAACTTGAATCGCTTATCTTTCTTAAAAAATATATTGGCGTTACCTGTGTATTTGCCATCCTTATGTATGGTGATGTCGCCTCCTTTTACCAAAGGATAGGAACGTTGGCCGGCAATAGTGAAGTACGCTCCGTATGCTGCGGCATTGAAATATTCAGGATTGCGTGTAGCCTCATACATATCCAAAAGGTCAAACCATTGCGGATAAGCACTCACGTTATAGAACATCCAGTCTTTCATCGGCTTGGAAGGGTTCTTGTAAAGCTCGTTCTGTATCATGTAATCAGCACCGATACCTGCCTTCACAAGCCATTGTTCATCTCCCGTTAGACGATAAGCTGCCAGGTCGTCGCTCCATGTTACATCCACGGCATACCCTTTGCTGTAACGTGGTTTTCCGTTGGGCATGGCCACATCCTTGAGCCATGGGTTCTTATCGCCTAATAATCGGTGAAGGGCTTCATAGTGGCCGGTGTTATATTCGGAGGCAAAGGGTGTGAAAGTATTGACCATTGTGGGAGTTTGAGGATCGCGTTCGTTGGGATACCCCCAGCGATAACCCTTGCGTGAGAGCATGTATTCGATGCCGGGAAGTGCCCGACGAAGATACAAGTCTTCATCACGAGTAATGACAGCCGCCGACAACAAACCCACAGGCGATTGTTGTACAACTTCTGTACGCACCTTGGGATTACTCTCAATGTCGAGATATCCACGCATATCTTTTTCCCATCCGCAAGCCTCATCTTGCTTCAACAGGTTGATGATGCGGAAGACTGCACCGGTGAGCGATGACGTTTGGCGACGATAATCGCGAACTTGGAAAATACTATCCGAAACATATTGCAGCGTACTATTCCATGGAGCAGGCACCAATCCTATCTTGAACGATTTGCGAAGCGTTGTTCCGGCCTGTAGATACGAGTCGGAACGTCCCAAGATAGGTGCGAAAGCCACAGGCTGTATTTTGTTGTTGATATTCTTCAACGAAAAGCCCATATCGTAAACTCCCCACGAACGAGAGAAGGTTTGCGGGTTGCCCGTAACGAAAGAAGTCATCTTTTCGCTTTCAACCATACACACCGGTTGGGGTGTTAGAGCCATGGGGAGCATCTGCGGACTATCGGGAAAACGCCGGAAGGAGTGCATGGGCGACAACAATACGTTGCTTACGGTGTTTTCATCCTGTTCGTTCAAGGCAGCAACGACAAAGCTGTAATACATGGTTCTCTTCACCAGCAGCTCAAAAGTTACATCAATATAAAAACCTTCTGAGGGTAAAGTCCATTGAGAAGTGAGTTCTTCGCCGTCAACAGTACGATGATACAGTTTGAAACTTTTGTCATTCAATCGTTCATAACGATAGGTTTGGATGCTTTGTATATCCCCGCTTAGAAAAGGATTCATCATATCCTTGGGGTCGTAAACAGGATATTCAGCGTTATTGACAAGCAATTTCTTGGCACGAACGCCTGTCCATGCAGGGAAAAATGCACTGAAATTAAGACCAGGATTAGCAGATTTCAACAAATAGAAACGGTGATCGGCCTGATTAGACACCACACTCCTCCATTCGTTACCAACACGAACGCGAGTTTTGTGCAATATTTCTTCGCCCGATTTGTATAAGTCGACCGACAGCAAACCATTGGTAATATGGCACACAGAAGCAGCATCGACAGGGAGCAAGGGTTGAGGCTGACTCACCGATACATTCTTATTGTCTTTTATCGACGTAGCGACGGGCTGTATCTCATAATCTTTCAGACGACGCATCGACAGCTTATTGGGATCCAACGCAGCATCAGTAGTGAGAAGAACAGCATCCAGACGAGCATAGTTAGCATTCACATCGCGAGCAATAAGCACATGATTGCCTTTGTCGAGAAATAGTTTTCCAACCTTTTCCCAATAAAATCCGTCTTGTCCGTGCATGCCTTGCTTCTCCATTTCGGAGTTGTTAATCAACATACAAGATATACGAGTGCGAGGTGCTTGCTGCTTAAAGTCCTTGGTGCGAGTCCATACCGTATAGTCGGCTGCTTGCTTTAAGGCAAACACAGTGATGGCGTCGGCAGCACTACTGCCACCCCCTGTTACCATGAGCAACGCCTTTCCTGAGGCTTGTTCATCTCTTTCCACACGCCAGCCACCTTGATATTGAAACTTTTCGGCTTCAATAAGATAAGTCTGTGCCTTACTGTAGGCAACCGAAAGCAATAACAATGCGAGGCACAGCACACTCTTTGACAAAAAGTGTGAAGTCCTATCGGATGTCATCAGGAGCGGTTGTCGGTTGTTCTTACTCATCATCTGCGTTACACTAAAGATTTGAAACTTCTATAATTTGGATGCCATAGGGAGCGATTTCTCCTTGGAACGTCGTTTTGGCTATACCTAATTTCACATTCATGGCTACTGGTAGGTTGCGGCTGTTCATTACTATATAATAGCTTTTGCCATTGTCTGTACCGCGTGCCGTCAATATCTCAAGGTCAGGATTATCATTTTCCACCGTACCGTCGGCAAGGGTCAACTCAACCGAAACATTGTCTATGTAACCCGGAGCAAAACCCATGATTTTATGAGGGCCAACTTTTGGAGCGATATAGCCACGCGGAAAGCTGATACGTCCGTTGCTTCTCAGTTCGGCTTCAGACATGAGATAGTCCATCAACCAGCCCACTTGCCACCACGCATGTTGCGGATAAGGCAAGGCAACCTTGGTGAAATGGGTCCAATAATAAGAGGCAATGCCCGACTTTTCTTCAACAAACTTGTCGCGGCCATTAGCCGACGCCCTCGCAAGGTCAAGGAAAAGGCGGTCGCCTGTAGATTGATAAAGACGCACAAACATACCCGCAAAGCTGGAAAGCAATATCGGTCCTTGCGGATTGGCCGAGCCAATGACACCTATATGTTCGCATACCAAACCGGCTTGGGTATATTGTTGCATACTCTCTTGTCGTCCGTCAGCTGCGGTAAACAAGGTTGTGTCGGTGGGATGAGTATATATATAGGTGGTAAAATACCTGGCTGTCTTCCATGCCGCATGCTTATATGCCTCGTTACCTGTAAGTTCGTACATATCCAAAAGAGCTTGCACTGCCATACCTGTTGCAAAGTCGGGAGCAAAACGAGTATCTCCGCACACACCCACAAAGCGACATGGCTCTACGGCTTGTGCCAAAAACCAATCGGCTCCACGAACAGCTGCTTTCAAATATTTATCGTCTTTCAGCACCTGATATGCCACATACATGCCATAGAAGGTTGGACGGAAGTCCTGTAAGTCGGGTAAGACATCCTTTCCGTCATGCAATTGTATGCCCAAAGCCCAACTTCCGTCTGCCCGTTGCAAGGAAAGCAAGGCATCGGCAGCTTGACGTATGCTCTGTTTCAGCTCCATATCATCGGGCTGGAACAACAGGATGTTGGCGGCATCGATAAGCGAATAGTAAGTGATGGCAATGGGTTCGACCTGCTCACCCCATTCTTCCACCCAACGTTTGCTCTTCCAAAGAAAGTATTGCCCTTGCGGTGTACCTTTGAAAGGACCTGATGCAAACTGTTGTTGCAGTTTGAAATTGCGGACATAGGGGAGTATTTCGTGGGTCAATACCGAGTCGGCTGTGAGATGAGCCAGCATCCACATGGCTCCGTAATCAGCGTTTTTCATAGCATCACCGTCTGCTCCCTTGATGCCACCATGATAATCTTGAGCACTAACAATCAGGCCATTGCTCTCCACTTTTCTAAATATCTGTGATCCAACCGAACGCATATAGGCATGAATGGCATGTATTCTATCTACCAACGAACGCTTATTTCTCATCTCCTTCATATCGTCAAAGCGATAGAGATCATAGATTGCTTGGGTATAAACATCATACCAATTGCCTTTGGAGAGGATGATATGATAGGTGAAATGCACTGTTTGCCCTTTCTGCAACCTTGCTTTCTCCGTACCCAACACAGGATAATATAACAGAGGAGTAAGTTCTTTGTCCTGCGACATATAAGCATATCCCACACTCCTGTCATGATGTGTCATCACGCCATTTACAAAAGGCTTGCGTGGAAAGTCCTTTCCAGGAGCCACGCCAAGGGTCAATTGTTCGTTTTCCAATATCGAAACAGGCGTTGTAACACACTTGTCCTGATACATCACAGGGCGATTGGGAGCACCATGCTCATAGGCGTAGGCTGATGTAAAATCGTCGCTCAGACGGTCGGCATGCACATATCCCGGAATCACGACCTTGAAAGGACGTTCTTTATCGGCAACAAGCATAGAGGGAGTGGACAACGAATAAGCACCCGCTTGTTTGGGAACAAGTGTCTGTTCTACAGTGATAACATTTCCCTGTGGTACAAATTTCAACGTAACCTCTGCCCATTCATTACTGCCTTTCAATGTCAACGGCTGACGAGAAACAACCTTATAGTGTGTAATAGCTGTTCGACGACCTGCCGACAAGAGCGAAACATCGGATATATTGTCAAGCCATGCCTTGTGAGGATAGATAAAAACCTTTTCTACAAAGGGCGTGTGACGCAACGTTTTGAATGTATCGGCAATCGAAGGAGTGAACGATGTGCCGGCAACAAACAGTGTTTGTCCGCCCAAAGGGAGCAAAACAGTCCCTTTGGAAGTCTGCACCGACAGCGTGGAAGATGCCGTGCGATACGACAAACCACGAATGGCAAGACGGTCGGACGCCATCATAGAAAGACTGACAAAGCAGACAAGAGTGGACAGGAAATATCTTTTGATAAAATACATACGTTATAAGAGATTAGTGAAACTGCAAGCCCATCAGTGCCACAGGTACATGGGGAGTGGTATTGGTCAACCTTATCTGTAAGCAAGAGGTTGTAATTTTCTCAGCAAAACGAATCTGCACCATCGCTTGATAATTGTCGGTAACGGTGTGAATAACCTTTCCGCCGACCACAATTTCTATGTTATTGACACAATGGGGCATTTTACTGTCGTGGTGTCCCCATTGCACCGACTCCATGGGATGATCGTAATCGGGATCTGTCAAGAGTGTTATTCCGATCAACTCCTTTTCCTCCGACCATGCCAATGTCAGCATCGGAGCCTCATCATCAGGACATGCCACCCAAGCATTGGGGCGGTTGATAGGGCGATAAAGCGTATTCTTAAGGTTCTCAACACCGAAACATGCCAAGGCAGGAGTTATCTTCATGGCAATATTACAAGCATGAGGAGTACGTTCGGGACACCAAAACTCGAAACTATCGACCCCGATATCTTCTGTGGGTTCTTGTTTTCCTGCGTTGGAAACGGCAGCCAACTGCTTGTTGAATACGGCAGTTAAGCCGGTAAGAAGCATTCGGGAAGTTAGTATTTCAACTTCTTCGCTACGCATAAAGCATAAGAAAGCATAACCCTCATGCGGCATCTTGGCATGGAAAGGCAACTCTAAATCTTGCTCACCTGCCTGCAATGGCAAGGCGAGCTGTTCCAAAACGACATCGGGAGTGTGATTGAACCACTTTGCCGAAGCACGAAGTTCTACCCCCAAACAAGTGGCTTTCTTTGCTTTGACTCTTACCTTTATAACAGGCACTGCACCTTGTTGTAGAGGCAACATCTGTGCAGCCGACTGCCTTAACGACAGCCATTCGCCATCGAAAGGTATTTCGCCTAACAGCAAAACCGATGATGCAGCGATATCTGCCGATTGCAACAAGGCATCAGGAACTATCGTATCGGCTTGCGGAAGATACATTCCGTTATAGGTCAATGTCTGCTGAAGAAGTTTCATTTTGTCGGCTTCGAGCAAGTTGACAGGCAGACATTGTTCTTTGAAACACAAGGCAGCAGCTGTACCAACAGCCTCTCCGCCTGTGGCACAGGTAGCCATCACGCGGGTAGACGCAAAGGCAACGTGAGTAGCACTGATAATTCTTCCTGCCAAAAACACATTCTCTAAGTCGGGTGTCAGGTAGCAACGGTACGGTATGGGATATACTCCCTTGGCGTGCCATTGATTACATGCTTTGGCATTAACACTGAAGACACCGTCGGCAGGATGCAAGTCGAGCGACCAACCACCATGTGCCACCGTATCGGGATGCGGACGTTGTTCCACCACATCCTTCTGGTTCAACATGTATCTACCTACGAATCGTCGGCTTTCACGCTTACCGGGGATGTTTCCAACCCATTCTAACGTAAGGTTGGCAGCTTCAGGAAACTTGCCCGAGTTCTTGATATAGTTCCATATTCCATGCACTACCGACCACAGTTTATACTTGATTTCTTCGGTATCGGTAATGGTATCGATGCGTCCACCATATTCTATCCACCAATATTTGCACCCCGTTTGCAAGGCATTAAAGTAGTCGGGCTGGTGAATACGGTTGATATATTGCTCCACTTCTTCTTGTTTCAAAGCAAAGGAAGGAGCAACATACGACACTGGCCGCCCCGCATCTTTATGATAGAAGAAGATGGTATGACCCAATTTCTCACCATATTGATCCTTGTCGGGGGCGAACTTCTCATCATATTCGGCTGCATCTTCCGCTCCCATACGATAGGTAGCGCCTCCCAAATAGGCTATCAGTCCATCGCCGGTGCTATCGCAAAACAATGGTGCAGTAAACTCATAAGAAGTCTCGCATTGCGGATTGTAAGCCTTGATGCTATCGATACGTTTCTCGCCTCCTTTCTCTATGTCGTAGATAACGGTATTGAGGAAGAGCGAAATATTCTTCTCTGCCAAGACCTTATCCAAGAGAACGGTATCAAAAATGATAGGATTGCCCTCCTTGTTGCGATAGGTATTTTCCATGAGAATCTCGTTCAGGATGCCTCCTTCGCGTGCCCATCGGTTGTTATTGCCCATGTGTGATGTGGCTCCCAATATCCAAAGACGCACCTCACTCGATGCGTTGCCCCCCAATACGGGGCGGTCTTGCACCAAGACAACCTTCAATCCGGCACGTGCTGCGGCAATGGCAGCACACACGCCTGCCATTCCTCCACCGGCAACCACAAAGTCTGCCGCGTGCTTGATGTGTTTTGTCTGTCGCTTTACGCTTTCAAAATGTTGTTCTATCATAGTCTTTATGCCTTTCATTCATTAAGTCCTGCAATGGCTCTGCGTACAAGATAAATGCCCAAGAGGGCAAACAAAGCACCCACGGAGGCTACCAATGCCTGATGTACGTCAGCCAATAATCCCAAGATAACGATAGCAAGCCCCACGAACAGGATGCCCCAACCTATCACCTTCATGCTGTAAAGGTTTTCCTTTCCGCCTTCCTTGCGTGCCGCCTCTGCAATCTCATGACGGCGTAAGGCATTGGACGACTGCCATATCAGGTATTCTGCCATCTTCTCCGAACGTTGGTTCGTGCATATATAATAAAGCTCAAAGCCTGCCATCATCACAATAGGCAACAGACAACCAAAGACCATCTCTTCGGTTCGGTCTAAAGAGAAGCCCCACAAAAGGGGTGTTACAAACTTCAGGAAACCATTGATTAAAAGGCTGACGATGGTTGTCGTCAGCACAGAGAAACCTGTCTGACGCTTGGAAAACAGCGTCCACATCACCGGCAGGTAAAGAGGCACACCGGTCAGAGCCGCCAAACTGATGACAACATTCACTACACCGCCCATATATTGGATTAACAAGGCAATGAGAACACTGATGACTCCGAAGCTGACCGTTGCTAAGCGAGCCACCGTGATAAGGTGTTTATCCGAGCTATGGGGTCTCAACTTGCGGTATATATCATTGGTAACTACGCCCGAAGCGATATTGAGTTTGGAGTTCATCGCACTGGTTGTGGCGAAAATCATGCCTCCAACCATCAGCCCCAAGATACCTTTGGGCAGC
>JALEWR010000030.1 GCA_022783515.1 Prevotella sp. | reverse complement strand
CTTCAACCCATGCCCCCTTAGCTATCTCCAAGGTTTCATATCCATCAGCTGTTTTCTTTTCGTACATGCCACCTTTCTTGTGCAAACGATCTTTTGGCAAAGTTGTGGTACTAACATCAAATACGCTTTCAATCACATCTTTAATGTTTTGCGACAAAGAGTCCCAACCTCCTCCAAAGTTTTTGTCGAGCAATTCCAACAGCTTAGTTGCTGAAATATGATGAATATTATCGTAGGTTAAGTCAGCAATACGCAAAATACTCAGTTTCTTTATGGCCACTTTTAGCTTGGTTTCTTCAATTCGTAGAACACCGACTTTATACCCGCGTGCCTCATACTTTTTGATAACTTCCGGAATATCCACCTTTACTTCTTCGATATCAAAAGCACTTTTCAAGGTATTGAGATAATGACGAGAATTATCTCTTAATTCTGCATCCTTATCACCAGCTTCCCAAATCCTGAACACATCGTTTTCCTGAAGCTCCCAAACATTGCGTTTGTTAATTGTTTTTAGAGTTAAAGCCTTACTTTCTTGTTTCATATATTGTAATTAGTTTCTTGAGTATATGAGAAAACCTGCTCATCATAAAGTATGGAGAGTATTATCTGTTTACTTCTCAAATTTCGTGCAAAATTATATACTTTCGCCTAATTTGCAAATTTTTGAAAGAAAAATAATAATGCTTTTCTCCATTTAGTCAACCTTACTCATCCACATACCATTACCTGCATCGATGCTTTTACGACTTTCGTTCACCTTATAATACATTGTCTGACCGTCTCCAAAATCGCAAACCAGACGACCGGACTCATAAACGTATGTGCCATAAGAGGTGCGTCCGCCCGATGTTTCGGCTATTTTATTGTGCGAAATGCGAAGAGTGATAACGCCATAATCGGTATGCACCGACCAATTACCTTGCAACCACTTGGGCGATTGTGAAGAAGAATGGGTAGAAGAACTCTCCTGAGGCACATCATCCGACACACCTTCCACAAATTCTACATCGGCAACAGACATCTGTGCTTCTTCTTGAGCTTGTCGGTTGCATGAACGAATGGTAAAAACCATAATAACAAAAACGACAAAAAACAAAAGAAACATATAACGAGTACGTTTTTTTTTCTCTGCTCTCGTTGTTGTGTCGGGTTGGAGTAAAGGGACATAAGGAGAAATAGCTTCAACTGGCCGAATAGTTGATTCTGAAGAAGAAGGCTCTGTTGGTTCCACTAGACTTGGCGTATCACTATCCGCAGTCATACCTATGGGGGTGTCAACCCGTGCTTCAGTAGACTGAAACCCACCCTCCACGTCATTATTGGAATCAAAACGCCTATCTGATTCAACAACATGCGTAAAGGGTGTGCCACATCTAGGACATGCACAAGCTATCTCTGATAATCCAAGAGGAATATCAACGTCGTATTTCAATCTGCATTTAGGGCATTTAACTTCCATTCTTTCTTTATCTATCCGTTTATATCTAACTTTCAAACTTTACAACTGCCTTCTTCACAACTTTCCAAACACAGTTTTCCAACACTGCATTCCCCTCCTCCTCTGTTATAATATGGTTGGGATAAGCCTGAATATTTCCCACTACTTTACATACAGGTTTGATGAATTGGGATACAGAAATCATGGCAGTAGCAATGGCATCAGGAGTATCTAAGAGGATAAAACAGCCGTTGATACCATCGGTGGTGGTCAGTAAATACAAGCTCTTGCCCACTTCTTCCCTGGCCGACACTTCTGTAAAGCATCCATCGATGGTGGGAGTAGCCAAATAATATTGGCCATAACTCATCTTCGCATTCCCCATTTCGATAGGAGACGCCTGATGAGTAGCCGTTTGTTGATGTTCAACTTCTGTGTACTCTTCCTCAACACTGCCATTTTTAGGTACATGACCTTCTAATAACACTTCCAGCTCTTTCATCTTATTTGTAACCAACTGAAGACGCTTTTCAAGTAAGGACAGGCGTTCTTCGATTGCTTCCAGTCGGTCGTCTACTTCCGTCGGAATCTTTTCCGAATCAGAAGTCTTACCAAATATTCCTCCCAACATTCCTTTTGACATGCTGATTATCTTAAATATTCAATCAAATTATCTCGTATTGCACCAATAATAGGATAAAAGAAGACGGTATCTTCTATTTCATCATTTCCATTCTTGTCATTTTGATCCTTATTAACAAAATTCCATCCTTTGACAAGATGATGTTCAAGATCATTGTTGACCAATTCTTTGAACTGTAGCAATGCCTTGTTATCAACCAAGAAACGATCGATAACACGAACCTCATCGCACAATTCCGTAAAAAAGCCATTGAACTTTCTTACTTCTGCCACGATCTGTTCTCGGACATTGCTCTCATTCATATCAGCATAAGTAAGCTTTTCTTTAGACAACATGGAGTAGTTGAACTTCAACGGATTGTTATAGTCGTCCATCTTATTGTTCAACAAATCAATATGGTTACAACCGTTCGACGAACTCACTTGCATCAAAGCACCACGACAAGTGATTTGCTTTGGTTCATTTCTTTCGGTAACAACAGAGAAGTTTTCTTCACCATAGCTTTCTCCATAAACTTTCTCAAAGATAGCCTTCGTCAAGACATCTAACTCTCGTTGACGTCCTATGATATCCAAAACTTTCGAGCCTGTGCCGCTAAACATCACACTCCGAGGCATATCCAACGCCTTATGCTTCATCAGATTTGCTACATAATAGATAAGGGCAGCATAGAAATAGATGAAGATTATCTTGCGAGTTTCGTCCTCATTCAAGCGAAGATTATAAGAGAAAACATCATTGTTACTCACGGCCTTATTATTGGCAATTGAGAATAAGAACGCATTAATATCTTCAGATTTACGCTTAGAGGTGATATCATCCAATATTCCATGAAGCTCACCGTACTTGTCGTCGTCGGCTTCAAACAAGCGTTTGAAGTAATCGACATACTTAATAAGCATGGGATTGGTATCTCCATGAACAAGGTCGGTAAAGCCATCGCCAAACAAAACATTAGCTGCGAAACGGAAAGAGGTTAGCAATGTGGGATATTGTGCATTACTTTCAAATACCACCACATCACTGGTTCCACCACCAATATCAATACTTGCCACTGTCGAAGCAGATCCACGGAAGGCGTTAGAACTCTTATAATAATAGTAAGGAGCAACGGATTCGGGCAAGTGAATAAGGTTTTGCTCATTGACTTGGATGCCGAAGACCTCTTTAAAAGTCTTCTCCCACATCTCGCTCATCTTTCTTACATTACCTATTTTCATTGACAAGGGATAAAACCAGACAAGGCGTGTCTTCGTTATATCACCATTTTCTAAAAGCACTTTGGTACGCATCAACAAAGCCAATTCGGTTAAATAAGCCTTGACACGCTTACTTGTAGCTGCTTCTGTCGACCATTTCAGGTTGGCAACGATACGATTACCATAACCCACTGATTCTTTCTCATATATAAATGGGATATTGGCATCACTCAAAGCGATGATGTTATCCACATTAGCTGCATCAAGTCGTTCGGGTTCCGACAAGACTGTACGCTGTGGGAATCCATAATCATTGCCGATATTCTTCGACAAGAACTCTTGCTTGATGATGACATCGTAAAGGATATGCTCACCATTATATAAGGTAGCCACAAGCTTGTTCTTCGTTAAAGAAGCAACAGACAGTGCCTCAGGCGTACCATTATTCTTCATACTCTCAACGTGAGTATTGGTCGTCCCGAAGTCAACAGCAAAAGTAAAAGCTTCATGTCCTGGCACATAATCTGCCCACTTAGGACATACTATGCCTTCAACCGCCTTATTGCCACGTTCATCCCACAATGATACATTGATATAATCAAAGTCGGAATTTAATTTATAATAACGCGAACCTACTCGCTTTTCTGCTTTCAAACTTCTGTTTCTTATCACTACGTCGTTATCTCCAAGAGCGTTCAAGCAACCATTCTTATAGAAATCAAGTTTGATATCATAATTATCCAAACCTCCTAAAGCCCTATCAATCAACTGTATATTATACTGATTAATACCGGTAAAACGAACAAAGGGGAAGATAGAGACAGCAAAAGGAACGGTGATGAAATAGCCGTGATTATTGCGATCATCGTATCTTAAATCAACACTTGTAGCTGTTTTATAAATACGTTGCAACGTAATAAACTTGCCTGGTTTATTAACAGGAATACGCAATATGGCCTTAATGGTTTCCACTTGTCCACTCTTAGAGTGTTCCAACTCGAACATCGGACGTCCTCCCACCATTGACCAGAGGTCTTTTACATCAAAATATTGAAAAAAAATAGGTTTTAATGGCAATAAGAAGTCATAACCATCGACCTCATTTCCCACTGCTTTTTTATTTCCATGGAAGAAGCTGTCTCTATCTGCAGTATAATCTAACTTAATGATGGCGGGTTGGAAAAAGTCGTCATCGACCAACCAAGGATATTGATGATTAGTGGCAGGAAGAATGCGTTTATCGTATGGTAAGGCATAATCATCACGCTTTATCACCACGCTATCATCCCAATTATTGGTGATATATTTAAATGGTTCATGCTCGGTGGTATGCAAATTATTCTGAAGTACCAAGGGCAATTGAGTTTTCTCAACGTCGGTACGAGTAGGACAAATCATAAAATCGCTAGATGCAATGGCAGAAAGGGTATCTTCCACTCTGATAGAATAGAACGGTATGCCCAATACTTGCACTCCTTCATCCAATAGAGTGAATTGAGAAGTCAAATAACTTCTAGCTCGTTCACCTCCCACCACATCGTATGCTTCGGGATTAGCTATATCTCTCAATATCTCGTTCTGCAATTCCACTCGCAATAATTGGAAATTTCTGATGAGATAAGCATTCATTTCGCCACACAGCTTTTTCAACTCCGGATAAGCTGAAAACAAGGCATAGATATACTTAATAAAGCGTTCATCACGCATATACAACGGACGCCACAAGTCAAAAAGTTTCACATTCTGCTCGATGGGCAAATCATAAGTTCCCTGCACAGCATTAGGCGATGCCATGAAAAGCGTGACAGGAGAGGTAGAACCGATGACTTGATTACCATATAACAAGAAGAAAAGTCGATCCATCTTTTCAAAATTGAACGCCTCTTTATCTTGTTCCAAAAACATAGCGATAGTATCTCCCAACAATCGATGCTGCCGGTCGGTCTGCAACATCTGAAGATGTGTAGCGGCTTGCCATTCAACCAACTTCAACTTTCCTTTTAATTCGGGATAGTTAAAAAACAATTGAGCAATATCTAAAGCGTTGGCAACAAGCTTTTCGTCCATCAATTCGCCTCGCAAATCTTTGTGATTGGATAAGCGAAGAAAAGCATTCTTCACCAAATCCATTTGAGCAAATGGGGAGGGAATGGCGGTGCGAGGCTGTTGAGATAATCCTCCATTGGGATCGTCAATCATACCTATCTCGTCAGCACTATATTGATCGGCTAATGGAATCCACCCTTCGCCTGTTGTCTTCTTATTATATGAAAGTATTTTACTCATTTTTCTACTTGTTCTTGATTATCAAAAAGATATGCTACACCACTGCATTAAACTTCTCATCCACCAACTTATCCAAGGCTTCATCTAAAAGAGAGAAAAGTTTATGGGCAACATTACTACCATACTGTGATGTCTTTACAGCTTCTTGCGATGTTTTATTAAGCACAGCCAACAATGTTTTATAATCAATAGCAGATTTAAAGAAACCGCTCTTGGCTGCCACATCCATAATACATTCACTCAGTTTGTCGGTGTCCAAATTAAATGGCACAAAGCTTCTTTGATTACCTTTCATCTCTTGCAACCACTGTCTGTAAGCCACATAAAAGTTACTTGAAAGGGTTGTATACCAACTGGTTGTCATAAAACCATTGGTCAATTCAGGCTTATCTTGGGTATATCCTCGACCAATATCCGAACGGAGTTGGTGCGTAAGATACATATATGCCAAATGAAACTTAATCATCTGCTTATTAACTAATAAGCGAGTAGACAAACCAAAGTCTTTTAATGTCAAGGTCATCTTATCATTTGCCAATCCATATTCTTTATAAATAGGATTCTGAGCATTACCATTGACCGTGGTCAACTGATTGTCGGGTATTTGCAAAAAGTCGAGAATAGATAATGCTCCGGCATACTCCACCACATGGGCGTCATTGCGCTGCCCATTTCCTCCCGGATCATTGAAGTAAGGATTACTGGGAATTTCATCGCCCAAGTAATAACAAGCATTGATTTTCGATTGTTTTGTATCAATGCCGTTTTGTCTTAATCCCGTGAGATTGTCGTGATAATAAAACAATGCCGACTTGGTTTTTGAAATAAAATCGGCACGCGAAATCGGACTATTGGGGTCTTGCTGTATATTAAAATAAGGTAAAACGGTTAATGCTCCAATACGAGCATCACGCAAATCGCCTCGGTTATTAATCATTATATTATTCGCCGCATTGCGAATATTCTTCACAATGATGGGGTAACCGGCAGCACCTGTACCACCAAAAATACTACTTACAACGAATACTCGGTCATTCTTTTGGAACGCATTGGAAAATTGCTTGAACTCTTCGCTATCCTTAAACTGATTCAAAGCCACACTTCCGATATTCGGACTACCAACAAAGCCAATATCCATCTTGGTTTCCAACTGATAGTCGGAAAACAACATCGAGCATAAAGCCTGATTACTACTATCCAATGTATTATAAGCTATAAAGTCTTGAAACTTTCTCGACTCTACAGCTCCTAAATTAAAGAGGAATGTATCTGAAAGATTAGAACCATTAGGGAGGATATCCGACATCGTAGAAATCTTAACAGAGAAAAAGCCTTTCTCCACATCCACCTGATTACCATAAAGTCCTTCTCTTATCTGTCGATACCAACGCAAGAGATTATCTGTGCGTTTCAAGTCTTCATTGGCTTTATGTGGATCGACAATAATAGGTATCAGCTCTAATGATAAGGGTTTACCATTTTCATCCAAAGGACGCACACCTGCTGCAAGTTGCATCACAAGAGGACGCATAACGCGAGACCCTGTTCCTCCTACTAAAAATAAAAATAATCTCATTGTTAAATATCCGTATTAAATCAAGGGAAAGAACATCTTGACAAACAGTCTATCCCACATTATTCCTTATTTCAACTACTCGGGTATTGGTGTATGTCTGCAATTACTGCTCCACCAACGCATCGCAAACGACACAATGACAAATAAAACAATTTCCACTGCAAAAACTCGCAAAGAGAAATTGAATAACTGCGACGAAAAATCGTAGCCATCGCTTTCAAAAGTATTCTCGCAAAGCACATAATTGACAATGGGACTCAAAACAGAAGTTGCCAACAACATCACCATCCAATGATACCAACGGCTGAAACTTACCGAATTAATCAGATAATAATACAAGGCGGCAATAGCCCATGCCAAACCAACCGACACAAGTCCCACTGTTACATATAAATTGTTCTCGTACATACTCAGCGAAAATTCGCTCTCATAGTACAAACTTTCAAAAATAGCTGTAGAAAATATAACGAAACAAACAGAAATAATTACTCCTGCAATAAGCATTATTGATTTATTCATACAATCGTTTATTTTTTAATGTTCAATTCTAATTCAAAATAATAGGGTTTGCCTTCTGCCTCTTTTTGGTACGAAGAATAGATGCCTTCAAGCAAATAACGCAAACCAAAAGTGGTAGAAGAAAAAGACGATGCAGCAAGATTAGTATCATCGTCAGATGAAGAATTTGCCACCCATTGTGGAAGCTGATTTTTCAACTTGACAGACACTTCTTGAGCTGTTGTCAGATTATTGGTCGACAGTACCAAAACATGAGTGGCACTAGAAGCATACTTCTTCTCCGATTGGGTCAAATCACTTTTATCAAGGGGTTTGATGGCTTTAATCACAAAGTTATCATTAGCTTCTACGTCATAGTTTTGTGGATTTAAAAGATAGCCTTCATCCACAAACATACCCTTAAGGTTAACTGCCACAGCCAACTGAAAATCGCCGGAATTAGCATCAAGCTCAACATCTTCAATATCAGTGATACGCTTGGTTTGCCCCCTTTCCGGTTTAAATCGCCCTCTGCTCTCCTTGCTATGCAGCAAAATGGTGTAATAAGGTTCGTAAACCTCTTCTGTGGTAAACATATATTGATTTTCAAAACCAGGCAATTCTGCCAACTTTGCAAATGCCGAATACTCGGTATCTGCCGACAAACGGGCTATATTATCGTTATCGCCCACCATGATAATATAATAAGGGCGATAACCCGAATAATGCTTACCGCCGCTTGGCGAATTATAAGAATAATAAGGGCCGTCATAACTTCCACGCATCTTCACAATCAGCATGGACTTGTCCTTTACCGCAGCTTTAAACACCGAGCTAATCATACCATGTGCCTCAGCAAATACTTTTTGCGGATTAACACCTGCCATCGACTTGGTTGAGTAAATCATATCTGTAACCAAAATACTCAATTCGTTATCTTTCGTTTGATTGATTAACTGATGAAAGATAGCTCCAAAATCGGTAAAACTGGGATCGCCAATACCCTTTGTCGATTCAAAAATATTGGTATCGCGTACAAAATTAGAGAATCCTTGAGGATAAGGTTCAATAGAACTGTTAACGACATACATACTATTTTCGTCGTTGGCATTAGGAAGCGAATTAAGCAACTGCACTATAGCCCTTTTAAAACTTCCGTCTCCGGTTTTTGCATCATAGGGAGTCATACTGCCCGAACGCTCCAAATAGAAATTCACCTTTAAATGCTCAGCCCCGCCTATGCCAACAAACTTGATGGGCTTCTCCGCATGCCGCCTTTCAAACAGATCGCGAATATGCTGTTTTACCAAATCTACATTCAACTGACCATCAGCATACCATGCTTTAAAATGAGCTTGATTGGCATCCAAATAATCTTCCAATCGTTCCCAATCTTCTCGATCAATAGTCATATCTGCATCTGCCAGTTCCACTAGCAGCTTATTCAATTCTTTATCGCCTTTCTTTGAACAAGAAGAAAGCGACAGAAAACAAAGCCCTAAAGCCAAACAACTGCAATATTTATTATATTTCATCTATATCGTATAATTACTTTGATTACAGACTGTTCGTTATCATCCTACTATCCCCTTCTATCATTTCAAAAAAGAAGAACAACAAGAAGACAACATTTCTGCAAATTTACATAAAAATATCGATGTATAAGTCTATATCAACAAAAAACCTTTCAAGAGAAATTGACAAGGAAATATCAGTAACCCAACAACATAATTATATACAAAAAAAATTGATTGTCTCACGACAACCAATCTTTCTTAACCTTAATAATCTAATACCATGAAAAACACATTGCAAAGTTAATACATATTTTATATAGACAAATAAATATATGCTACAATTAATAAGACCCTAACGTTTATTAACCTTATCATTATGCATTTTTAGATGTATTAGAATATTTATACCCCAAAATCATCTAGAACTACATCTAAATAAAGAGAGCTGTACCTACCATCGTTCCAATTGTCAAAATTCTATCACCTTACTCACTACAATAGGTGAAACACTTTCTTTTATTTTTGTGCATTTTCTTAACTTTCTCATTCAATACAAAATCAATAAATATTACCACAAATATCGCCTATAAAGACAAAAAAGACTAAGTTGAAAGAAAAAACAGACATAAAATGCACATTTTTTTTGGGTATGTGCATGTAAGATGTTACCTTTGCACACGAAAAATAGGACTGTGCAATTTCTAATGTATAAGGATATAGCACTAATTACTCTCCTGTTTTCTATCAATTTTATCATCATGAATGTTTAACAACTTAGCTCAACGAGCAATAAGTAACAAAGAAAAAGAAATGGGAAATACAATACCAAGTTTTAATTCTTGTATACAAAAAAGTATATTAGATAACTGGGATTTAGATGCTCTTTCAGATTTTAAAGGTGCAACGCTTCAATATCAGGATGTAGCAAGAAAGATAGAAAAGCTTCACATCTTGTTCGAGAATAGCGGTGTGGTAAAAGGCGATAAAATTGCTCTTGCTGGTCGTAACAGTGCCAATTGGGGCGTTGCGTTCTTAGCCACCCTCACTTATGGTGCAGTGGTCGTACCTATCCTTCACGAATTTACGCCCGACCAAGTGCATAACATTGTTAACCACTCTGAGGCTAAACTTCTTTTTGTTGGTGATGTTGTGGCTCCCACTATCGATGCAACAAAAATGCCCGCATTGGAAGGTATCATCTATATTCCTGACTATTCCATTGTACTTTCTCGTTCTGAAAAACTCACATATGCCCGTGAGCACCTGAATGAAATGTTTGGTAAAAAATATCCCAAGTATTTCAGAAAAGAACACATTAATTACTATATCGAACAACACCCCGATGAATTGGCCTTGATTAATTACACTAGTGGAACAACAGGTTTCTCTAAAGGTGTTATGATTCCCTATCGTGCTTTATGGGGTAACTTCGACTTTGCACAAAAAGTAATTGGACCACACTTAAAAGCAGGCGATCGTGTCATCAGCATTCTTCCTATGGCACATATGTATGGCCTGGCGTTTGAGTTCATCTTCGAGTTTTGTTCTGGATGCCACATCTTTTTCCTCAATCGTCTGCCCAGTCCTGCATTGATTGCAGAAGCCTTTGCGGAAGTTAAGCCTGTTATTATCATTGCAGTTCCTATGGTCATTGAGAAGATTGTAAGAAAAAAAGTCTTCCCAAAACTGCAAAATAGCAAGATGAAGCTCTTACTCAATATGCCTATCATTAACAAGAAAGTTAACGAAAAAATCAAAGAACAAGTTTATAATGCCTTTGGTGGAAACTTCTATGAAATGATTATTGGTGGTGCAGCTCTTAACAATGAGATTGAGACCTTCCTCAAAAAGATTGAATTGCCTTTCACTGTTGGCTACGGGGCAACAGAATGTGCCCCTATTATTGCCTATGCCAACCATAAAGATTTTATTCCGGGTTCATGCGGAAGAGCTGTTGTACACATGGAAGTGAAAATCAATAGCGTTGATCCGCAGAATATTCCTGGAGAAATATTAGCAAGAGGTACAAATGTGATGCTTGGATATTATAAGAACGAAGAGGCAACCGAAGCTGTACTCGACAAAGAAGGTTGGTATCATACTGGCGACTTAGGATTGATGGATGAAGAAGGCAATATATTCATTAAAGGCCGTTCAAAGAATATGCTCCTAGGGTCTTCCGGTCAAAATATCTATCCGGAAGAGATTGAAGACAAGCTCAATTCTATGCCTATGGTTACAGAATGTTTGGTTGTTCAAGAAAACGAAAAGCTCATTGGTTTGGTATATCCTGACTATGAAGAGGCTAAAACCATGAATATGGCAGATGCCGACTTAGAGAAACTCATGGAGGAAAATAGAATGCAGCTCAACACTGTATTACCAAGCTACTGCAAAATTTCAGCAATAGAACTTCAAAAAGAAGAGTTTGAAAAGACTCCCAAACGAAGTATCAAACGCTATCTCTACCAACGCAGTTAAGGCAAGCACTATATGTCATTACTTACTTTCTTGGTTCTTACAATCAAGGAGTAACGCAATAAAAAAGCAGTTGAGGCTAAATCGCTTATGATTTTAGTCTCAACTGCTTTCTTTTTCAGCCTGATTCGCTTACCAATTCAGCCTCAACAGCTTTCCATTTCAGTATAAATAACTCTGTCATTTGATACAAATCATACAATCACTGCATAACCATTAATTCGCCAGAAGGAGTAGATTGGTGTACCTGTCCATCATTTTGATGTAGCCTGATACAGAGTTTCACTCATAGAACTCACCTACCTATTCTCGCCTTCAGAAAACAGTTGGGGGATAAGGTCGTGCCTACCCACTTATCTCTGACACACCTTGGCATAAGGACAGAATGTACATCGCTTACTGTCGGCTGTGGGATTAAATGCAATATCTTCATTAAAGATTTCTTCCAAGAGTTGCTTCAGATGTTCCCAAAAGTCGGCTTCAAGTGTTTGTATATCATCAACCCTTTCTTTACCAAGAAGAAGCGTGGGATCGTACTCTTTGTCAGAGGCTTTCTGTATAAAGAGTAATGCCGGACTAACTGCCCTACCTTCCTTATTCCAAAGTTTGGACTGGCGGATGATAGCTGCATACAAGAAAGTTTGAAAATAATAGTCGGAATGTTTAGTTACCACATGCTCCTCTTGAAAAACCTCTTCCAAACTTTGTATTTTACTACCCGTAGAATGTCCTGTTTTATAGTCGACAACGCGAATATGTGGTTGTTCTTTTGACAAGACTTCGTCCAAACGGTCTACATATCCACCTATCTTCAATGTATGCACAGCATCTT
>JALEWR010000241.1 GCA_022783515.1 Prevotella sp. | reverse complement strand
CAGAAGCTTCTGAAGCTAAGGCAGAATAATCAACGATTATCAAACTGATAAAATAAAGCACTTTTATTGCGAAAGCAGTAAAGGTGCTTTTTTTGTCTCTCTTTGGTCTTCAGAGGGAGGGATGTTATCCGAAGAGAGAGGTAGGGTAGTGTCCTAAAAAAGTGTGTAAGTCCTTTTTTTATCTGTGTAATGAATAAACCCAAATCGGTCATTAGACACTACCTAATCAACAAGGCAATTGTGCGTGAGGAATTAAGAAAAGAACTTCACCAAACGAATGACAAGCTATCATTCCCTATGTTCCTATATGTTACGGGTGTTGAAGGGAAGAGAATAAAAGCGGCAAACTCATGTTGAAATGTGAGTTTGCCACTTTTATTTTTTGTATTTATTGAATCTTGATGATATATATTGGTTAGGCTATTGGAGGAGGAATACATTGACTCGCTCCTGCAATACACCATCTTCTCCTCTCCTTGGGAAGGAATGAGGGAGATATTACTGGAATATATATCTCAAGACAAGTAGTGTGCTGACGATATAGAGTGTAAAGCTAACCTGCTTATATTGACCGCTCAAGAGCTTCACTAAGGTGTAGCTGATAAGGCCTAGAGCCATACCCTCGGCAATGCTATAGGTCAAAACCATGGTGAGAACGGTGATAAAGCATGGTAGGGCTTCTGAGATATCTTTGAGGTCTATCTTCTTGATAGACTCCAACATGAACACTCCCACAAGCACCAATGCACCTGTTGTTGCCGCAGACGGAATGATGAGGAAAAGTGGAGCGAGGAATAAAGCCACAAGGAATAGCATGGCGGTAGTGAATGCTGACAAACCTGTGCGTCCACCTTCGGCCACACCCGATGCACTTTCAACGTAGGTTGTAACGGTAGAAGTGCCTAGCAAAGCACCGGTGCAGGTTGCCAAGGCATCTGCCATCATCGCTTCCTGAATATTCTTCACGTTACCCTTCTCGTCCATCATATCGGTCTTTGATGCAGTGCCAATGAGTGTTCCCAAGGTATTGAAAATGTCGATGAACACCAACACGAAGATGGTTAATGCCATATCCATATTGAGCAAGGCAGAGAAGTCGAGCTTAAGGAAGGTGGGTTCGATGCTGTGGGGCATAGAAATAGGCATAAAACCTTCGGGCAGGGTGGTTACACCCAAGGGAATACCGCAGGCGGTGCAAAGCAGGATGCTATAGAACAAGGCACCGCGTACTTTTCTTACGAGTAGAACGCCACTGACAATGATACCGATACAAGCCAAAAGAGCAGTGCTGTTGAATGGGCCGAGGGCCACTAATGTCGCCTCGTTGTCGATGATGATACCACTGTTTTTAAGTCCGATAAAGGCGATGAAGAGTCCTAAACCACCCGAGATGGCAAATCGCAGATTTTTGGGGATGCACTGTACAATCTTCTCGCGGATGTTGAGTGCCGTGAGAATGATAAAGATGATACCTTCTACAAAGACGGCAGCCAACGCTGCTTCCCACGAATAACCCATACCTTTAACCAAGGTGAAGGCGAAGAAAGCGTTGATACCCATGCCAGGTGCTTGTGCAAATGGAAGTTTGGCAAGGAAGGCGATGAAGATGGTACCAATGGCAGAAGCCAATGCTGTGGCTGTGAATACAGCACCTTTGTCCATACCTGCTGCACTGAGGATGTCGGGATTAACAGCGAGGATATAACTCATTGTTAAAAAGACTGTCATACCTGCCGTTACTTCTGTACGGATGCTATGTTTTTTAGGATCAAATCCGAGTAATGAATAAAATGACATATTGTTTGATGTTAGACGTTGTTAGACCTTAGACGTTGCTAGACGTTAGACCTTAGATTGTCTAATCTCTAACGTCTGATGTTTACCGTCTTAGAATGTCCATTTGGCAGCCACTGTGGGCAACCAATACCAACGATGGTTTTGAGCATTAAAGTTGTTGCTGATTTCCCATTCTGTACCTACGCTTAATTTGAAGTCGGGCGATACGCCTTTAATCTTATTGAGGTTAAGCCATAATTGAGGTTCGGTAATGAAAATACCAATATTCTTACCATCAGTGAAGCGACGATCACCCCAATAATCTGCAAAACCACTGAAGGTGAAGAGTTCTTTTGCGAAGTTGTAATACCATGTAGCAGTGAGCTGATAAGAATGGGGTTGGTTTTGTTTGGCCAAATACTTGTATAAGGCCATCACTGTGAAACCAGCACTGAAGTCTTTCTTGTTCCACGCATATGAGGGACCTACGAGGTAAGCGTCTTTGTATGAAAATGCATTAGACAAACCACCGTTATATTCCACATGCAACGATACAGGCACTTTCCAAAACTTTAATTCGCGGGCAATTTCCCAATAAGCCGACTCTACGCCATTTTCTTTATAGTTCATATCCACAAAGAAGAAGGTGTTACCCCATTTGTCGGGTTTGAACATCTCGACGGTAGTTGTCAGTTTGGGCCGAGTGGAGAAGTTGTCGTTAAGATGTCCGAAATCATAGTGTAATTGAACATTCTGTGCTTGTGTCGTAGTAATAGATGCAATCAACACAAGGAATAAAACAAAAAGTTTTTTCATAAAGGTGTTATTTTAGAAATTGGATTTATGTATATGTTCTTTTCTCGTTTCTTGAAAAGGCGTTTTACTCGCAAACTCATCAACACGTTTCGCCATGGCATAGCTCAAGCAAGCTTGACTCTGTTCATTTGGCTTCATTTAAACGTTGATAATCATTTCCTAAAAGAAAGTGCAAAGTTATGAAAAAACGTTGAATTAATCAATGATAGGATGAATAATCAGGCTTTCGTTGTAATATATTTTAAGTTTTGAAACAGCATGTATTATTCTCAGCGATTGATTTTTGACAATGAGGTATATAGCTTGACTCAGACACTTAACTCAAAAGGCCTTTTAACCTCGTTGCTTGACTCGAACTGGCATAGAGTAATAGGAAAACCCCTATATAATGATGGGGTATTTCCGGTATGAGGCATCTATTTTATAACTATCTTTGCATATGGATTGAGTCTTGTGCATCATGTTTGAATGCTTGCACTCCGAAAAAGGAAAGGAATAAGAAGATGAAAAAAAGTTTGATGATAGCTGCTAGTGCGGTGATGTTGCTGAGTAGTTGTGGTACATACACAGGGACGGGTGCTTATACAGGCAGTACCTTAGGTTCTATATTGGGAAGTGCTATTGGGGGCATTACCGATGGGCCACGCGGTTCTAACGTGGGTACGATTATTGGTATGGCCGGTGGAGCTGTGATTGGTGCAGCCGTGGGGTCAAAAGCCGACAAGAAGGTGAACGACCGATTGGAACGCTACGAACAAGGTAGGGAGGAGAGAAGGACGCGTGCCAATGGGCAACCTGTGACTGAACACCCACAATATGATGATGTGGTGGTAGACGAAACGAATAGTGGAGACGATCGTTTGTACGACTTTAACGGTACAGATTATACGGGCGACTATAGTGCCAACCAACCCATCGAGGCTACTCCTCGTGATATGGGTCGAATGGTTGCAACTTTTCCCCTTGAGATACAAAACGCTCGCCTTGTAGACGAAAACAAAGACAAGATGATTAATGGCGGAGAGCTTTGTAAGGTTATTTTTGAAGTGGTGAATGTGGGTGGGCAAACCATCTACGATGTGCAACCCATGGTGGTAGAAGCCAATCGTTTGAAGCATATCTCTGTTTCGCCGCCTATTCATATCGAGAAGTTACAGCCAGGTAAGAGAATACGTTATACTGCTTTAGTACATGCTGGTAAGCGTGTGAAAAACTCGATGGCTCGCATTTGTCTTTCGATTGTAGCCGGTAACAACGGAACAGTGTCAAAAGTTACTGAATTTAATATTCCAACCAAGCGATAGCCTCTGTAACAATTGATAGAAAGTCGCAATAAAAATGAAAGTGAATAGGAGGAAGGCAACATCATCATGTTGAATTCCTCCTATTTTAAGTTGGTGAGTTGACAGGGAAACTATCAGATGGTTGATGTTCTGATGTTCCGCTCCTCTGTTCTATGTTTGAAGAGAGGAGCGTTTATTTCACGATAAACTTCTTGCCATTGACGATATATATACCCGGTTGAAGTCTGTCTCGTATTTCAGCTGTAGGCACTTGACTCTTCACTTTCATACCCTGCAAGTTGTATACGTCTGTGGTTGCAGGCATGTTTTTTTCAACTGATGGGATAGAGGTGGTGGGGTCGGTTGTATCTTCAAAATGCTGAATGTTGTTATAGATAAAGTTGATACGGCGACTGATCCACGATTTGTAGTTTTCTTTCACAATGTTGTATTTATGGCCTTCGTTCCATTTTGCATCGTTGCGTTCAAACGATGATTTTGAGAACTCATAATAATCGTCGCAATAGTCGAGAATCTCTTGCAAATAGTTGTCTTTAAAGTTCTTGCAAACTTTGTAGTAAGCCTTTGCCAAAGCGGGCGACTTATAACGAAGGTCTTGTATAAAGTCGACAGCTTCGAATGGCTTGGAGGTGTAGAAGTCGTTTTCTGCTCCTATGGTGCAATAGGGATATTGGCTGGTGCCTTGTCCGTAAGCCAATTCGTATCCCCATGCCCAATCGAGATCCCAAATAGGACCGAAGATATACTTACCATTACTATAAGAAGGACGGTGCAGATAAGTACTCTTGGGGTGAATAATCTCATAGTTGAGAACGAGGTCATTCACAAATAAGTATCGGGCCAGATATTCAATATCCACAAGTTCTTCAATTGACTCTCCGGCTTTCAACTTTGCCACAAAATTATTGAAATCGCTTTCAATGCGGTCTTGTGTCAGGTTGGTATCATCGTCGCCAAATTCGGGGAACTTGATGTTTACAGGCAAGTTATACGCATTGGAACGGAATTTAAAGGCTTCGTCAAAATAAGTGTCTATCTCGAGGAGTGATGCCTCTAGTTCGTTGTCTAAATCGATGCTGTTTGCCGATATGGCAACTTGCTCTGTGAGGTTATAGTTGCCGCGATAGTCGCCGTTGAGATATACTTCAACAGGTATGATATGGTTGACCGATGCTGTACCTACCACCGCTGCAATTTTCATACCAATGGCATTGGACATGAGCGAACCATTTTGCTTGTTAGCCAGCAAGACCCAATTTTTACCACTCTTCAAACCAAACGGACTACGCTTCTTGTCAAACTTCAAACGATAAGGGTTCTTGGGGTTGAAGGTAACAACCTGGCTGCCGTTATAGTCGTATGCTTGTGGCACAGTCCAGCTGGAATTTCCTCTGCCTCGAATGTTGACCGAGTCGGTGAGCGATGGATAAACATTCTTGCCATCGATATTGATGTGGGCTCGTAAATAATCCTCCTTGTTTGTGATAATCCTACCCCCGTTCACCTGAATGTCGATGCGTGGAATATCGGTTGCATGGGCTGTCAGCCAGTTGATATTAACACGATAGTCTGTGCCATAAGGTTGCATGCTATATTGATAGATAGCCGGGTCAGTACCTTCAGCTTTTCCGTAGTTGGGGTTATCGGTAACGCTATAGAGACTTAACTCCGATAAAACCAAGTAACGACGATAGGCGGCAGAGTCGAGAAGTAGGCGTACATGGCTATAGCTGTTGCCCAATGCGATGACGTCTGAGGTGAACGATTGGCCTGGAGTTGTAGGCAGTCCATCGTTGGTAGTCAACTTCTTGATGGTAACCCATGTCTTGTTGTCGTTGCTTGCTTGTAGCGATAATTCCAAGGGGCAATAGTTGCCTTCACTGCGTGTGGTGTAGCTAAATTTGATTTTGTTGAGGGCAGTGGGTAAAGTAATGTCCAGGTAGGGCCATGTTTTATAGATTCTTTCTTTTTCTGCTTGTGCCACGTCCCATGTGCTGTGAAAAATGGTAGATGTATTGCCATCAATGAGTTCTGCAAAATTTTCGCCCGATTTGCCCGGAAGGTTGGATGCGAAGCTATTGGCGGTGAGGGCTACCTTTTCAATGAAATAAGCATCTTGTGTGTTGATGGGAGTAGCCTCCTTAACCAGTTTCTCTTTTATTATATAACTATTGGGGCGTGCCACGGTATAAACACGTTCTATATCGAATTTGTGGCGGCTCTTGTCAGATGCCTGTTCCACTCCGTTCATATACACCTTAGCCTCGGGCAAGGATACTTGGAACGAGGGAGTGAGATATTTGCCCACGCAACCCACATCGGCAGTGATATTGTTGGCGGTGATGGTCGCAGTGATGTCTTTAAAAATCTGGTCGTTGGTCTTCTTTCCTAAGGTAAACGACGTTAGTTGGGGAAGGTCGGTAGGGGCGGTATTGCCAGTCGATGCAATCTCGTGTTGTGGAAATACATAGGTGGTGTCACCTACGGTGATGTTGAGAACTTGGTTGACGCTGGTTTGTCGTGTGATATAACGTGTAGGAAACGCCCACAAGGAACCGTCATTTTTGGTGATAAACAAGGTGTCGTTCGTCGTTGTTTGGGCTTGTGCAGAGAAAGCGGAAAAGCCCAAAAGTAGGGTCATAAGAGTAGATTTTCTATTCATCGTGATTGATTTAGATTGGATGTAGGGGACTTTTATTAAACCTTAAAGTGCAAATATACAATATATATGGCTTAAACAGGCATATTTGCTGACTTTTTCTCATATACTATGAACAACTGCTGCCACTATGAAAGTATAGTGGCAGCAGCTGTGAATGTGATTGTCAATCAATCGATTATTTTATTTCACCAATCCTTTCAGTAGGGCGGGTATTTCGCTTGTTTCGTTAGCTACCGGTATTCCTGCAGCTTGGAAGGCAGCTATTTTTTCTTTTGCAGTACCTGCACTGCTTGAAATGATGGCACCTGCATGCCCCATTTGCTTGCCTTCGGGAGCTTCACGACCGGAGATAAATGCCACAACAGGTTTGGTGACATGCTCTTTGATATATTGAGCGGCACGTTCTTCTGCGTCGCCGCCAATCTCGCCGATGAGGGCGATGGCGGTTGTTTCAGGGTCGTTCTCGAACATTTCCAATAAGTCTTGGAAGTAAAGACCTACGATGGGGTCGCCTCCCACGCCTACAGCAGTAGATTGTCCCATACCGTTCTGTGTGAGGTTGTATACCACTTCATATGTCAGCGTACCACTGCGACTGATAACACCGATGCCACCTTTCTTAAATATGTTAGTTGGCATAATGCCCACCATACTCTCTTCGGGAGAAATCAGACCGGGACAGTTGGGACCTATGAGCTTCGCACCTTTCTGTCGGATATAGTTATAGGCTTGAACCACGTCGAGGGTAGGTACGCCTTCGGTGATGCAGATGATGAGTTGGATGCCCGCATCGGCAGCTTCCAGCATCGCATCTTTGGCAAAAGCCGCAGGTACAAATATCACAGAGGTGTTGGCTTGTGTTGCTGCTACAGCATCTTTTACGGTGTTGAACACCGGAATACCATTCACTTCTTGTCCGGCTTTACCCGGTGAGGTGCCACCCACCACGTTTGTTCCATATTCTTTCATTTTGGTAGCATGAAAACTACCGTCGCGACCCGTGATTCCTTGTACGATGAGTCGTGTATTTTTATTGATTAATATGCTCATTTTGATTTTCTGTTTTTAATAAAAAAGATACGCCTCTAACGGCTATTTCTTTTCACTTCATTGTTTTTCTTTGGCTTTTTCCACTGCCATTTTTCCTGCTTCGCTCATGGTTGTTGCCACATTAAAGCTGGTTCCTTTCAGCAATTCGCGACCTTCAGCCTCGTTGGTTCCTGTAAGACGGATAACGATGGGCATGTCGGTGTCGATTTCTTTGAATGCTTCAATCAAACCTTTTGCCACGTCGTCGCAGCGTGTGATACCGCCAAAGATATTGATGAGTACCACCTTCACATTCTTGTCAGCCAAGAGCAACTTCATGGCTTCCACAATCTTTTGTGGGTTAGAGCTACCGCCGATGTCCAAGAAGTTGGCCGGACTACCACCATAAAGCTTGATCATATCCATGGTTGCCATAGCCAAGCCGGCACCATTCACCATACAGCCAATCTCTCCACCAAGGTTCACATAGCTGAAGCCTTTGTCTTTGGCCTCGCGTTCTTTCTTCTCATCCTCGTTGGGTTCAAACATTTCTTGAATGTCGGTATGACGATAAAGAGCGTTATCGTCGAAGGTCATTTTGGCATCGATAGCTTTCAACGTTCCGTCTTTGAGCATCACCAAAGGATTGATTTCGGCAAGCGACGCATCTTTTTCTACAAAGAGTTGATAGAGATTTTGGAATAAAGGCACTGCTTGTTTTACCTGGGCCATATCGTCAAAGAGCTTGAGAGCTGCCTCGCGAGCTTTGAAGTCTGCCAGTCCTACAGCAGGGTCGATTACCACCTTATGTATTTTTTCGGGCGTTTCTTTAGCCACGGCTTCAATGTCCATACCGCCTTCGCGACTCAACATGAGGATGGAAGCCTTGCTCTTGCGGTCGATAACGATGCTGGCATAATATTCGGATGCGATATCTACCGCCTCGCCCACCAACACACGGTCCACGATATAGCCCTTGATATTCATTCCGAGGATGGCTTCGGCATGTTGTCTTATTTCGGTTTCGCTGCAGCCCAACTTCACACCGCCGGCCTTTCCTCTACCGCCGGTATGCACTTGAGCCTTCACCACAGCATGCTCCACACCCAGTTGTTTGTAGGCCTCAACAGCTTCTTGGGGTGTACGGCAAACAATACTTCTGTC
>JALEWR010000114.1 GCA_022783515.1 Prevotella sp. | reverse complement strand
AAGTTCATTCATTCCACTTACAACAACAGAGGAGAGCGTATGGCTGTCTATGCCATCACCCTCGGAGAACGTGAAAAGGAAATCAATCATGATGCAGATGAAAACAAATGGAAAAGAAAGCTACCACACGACTTCAACAGTATTGTCCCTTTTCCTTCAGGAAGTTACGCGAATTTGCCATATATTTCAGCAACAACACCCACCAATTATCACAACAAATAATGCTTATTCGTTAGAGTTGTGAACTGTTGTGTGTGTCGTTGCTTTTAAAATTAAATGTGTATGTCGTTGCAAAGGAATATAATGATTACCGACTTTTAAACCGTATTTCTTAATCCGAACCGGCTTAGGACGTTCATGCGAGGTCTTACTTCAAATACTCCGCAATTACTCGATGCAGGTCTTCGCCTCTAAGATTTTGGGCGACGATTTCTCCCTTTTGGTTAATGAGAAGAGTGTGAGGAATGCCTCTTACACCATAGAGAGCGGCAGCGGCGTTGTCCCATCCTTGTAAGTCGCTCATCTGAGGCCATGTCATATTCATCTGCTCCAAGGCTCCAGTCCAGGCTGCCTTATCCTCGTCGAGCGATACTCCCACAATTTCCAATCCCTTGTCCTTAAACTCTCCATAAGCCTTGACAAGGTTAGGCATCTCTGCCCTGCATGGAGGACACCAGCTGGCCCAGAAGTCTACCAAGGTGAGTTTGTTGTTACCCACAAACTGACTCAATTTCATCATCTTCCCACTGGGATCGGCTTGTTCAAAATCTTGATATTGAGGCAAAGCCGATTCGTTGGCTGTCGCTGTGGTATCTGTACCTGCTAAGGATGTAGCTTCTTGCTTGCTTTTGTTGCCACAGCTCGCGATGAGGGCTGCCATGGCTACCATGAATATTGTTTTTTTCATATTCTACTTAATTTAAATGATTATTTTAAAGTCTCCGTCTTGACATGCTCGATGTTTCCTGTTACAGGGTCGAGTATCAATTCGGTATATTGTTTCTTGCTGAAGAGTTCGCCGCTCAAGGCCACTACATTGCCAAACTGAGCCGCATATAGGTCGAAACTCTTTACCAATTCGTTTTTCTTATAGAGCGAAAGCCTTATTTTTCCGGGCATATTAACATGCACCCCAGCATAGTCTTTCAGCTTTCCGTCGTCTGCCACTGTGGGAAGTTCGGGCAATATGTTCAAGTTGTCTGTCTTTATGTAATAGGGTGTGCCACCCAAATCGTCCTTATCGCACATTCCGAGATATTTGGAAAAGCGGAAAAGAAGGTCTTCGTTCTTCTCCTTGGTGGGTATATAGACGAATGTAACCTCTGTGGTGTCCTTGCTTGTTACACCCTCAAAGGTCTGCATCAAAGCCGATTCCTGCACTTGTAGTTCGTTGAGCATCAGCTTGAGTTGTTCGCCATCTTTGGGCATAAACTCCGCCTGGCCACGCGACAGCATGTTTCTACTCTCGCGAATGTCGTACACGTCTTTCGCTATGAGTTCCGCCATCTTTGCCGAACTCGTTGCAGCCAAGATGTCCGCATTCATATAATCCTCGGGCTTGGGTAGGGCTTGCCGGCGAGCAGGAACAAAGGCAACAGCCTCTTGCGGTTCTTTTGCCTTGGCGTTGATGGCCATAATCACCCCATTTCTATAACGTTGCACATCGTTGATGGTGTGTTTCTTGCCGGTGAAAGCCACAAAGAGCTTGGTCGAATCGGGTACGCCAAAGGTATGAAAACGGGTGTCTACAATGCGATATTGGATTCTTTCTTCCAACTCCACATTTTGAAGCTTCATGTATTTCTCGGCATATTTTGCCAATCTTCCCGGTTGATAATGCGTTTTTTCCACCAAAATAGAGAGGCGTACGGCTGTTTGTGGTAGGGCATAAGGAATGCCTTCCAAGGGCTTTTGCTCTTGTGCCTGTGCTTGAACGCATAGCATTGCTGTGGCAAAAAGCGGTAGTATATATTTTTTCATAATTGACTTTATTGCTTATTTAAACTCATGTATGCTGCCGGTAGAAAACGAATGATGTCGCTTGCTATCAAACTTTCTTTGCCCAACTCTTGCACAGCAAGGTCGCCTGCCAATCCATGCAGGTACATACCCACCAACGCTGCGTCTTCGCAAGTATAGCCGCGTGACAGCAATCCCGTGAGGATGCCTGTAAGGACATCGCCACTACCCGCTGTTGCCATGCCCGAATTACCCGTGGAATTGAAATAAACCTTGCCCTCGGGGGTACACAGTGCCGAATAATGGCCTTTGAGAAGGACATAGGCTTGTTGATGTGTCGCCATGTCGCATGCCTTGCTCAATCGTTCGTAATCACCGTTCGAGGGAATGCCTTGCAACCGGTCGAACTCGGCAGGGTGGGGTGTTATAATCATGTTTTTGGGCAGTTGTTGCATCCATGCCCTGTGTGTGGATAGGATGTTCAACGCATCGGCATCTGCCACGATGGGACATTGTGAACGCCGTATCTGACTAATCATGGCGATGGCAGTTTCTTCTGCTGTTCCCAAGCCGGGCCCGATGCCTAAGGCATCAAATGATTCGGTGTCTACCGTGGTATCATAATGGGTGAGGCTATTGGTCATTTCCAGCACCACTTCGGGTACAGCCACCTGCATGGCAGTATAGTTTTTGGGCGGCGTAACAGCTGTTACCTTGCCTGAGCCGGCTCTTAAACACGCTTTGGCGGCTAAGATGGCAGCCCCCGACATGCCATAACTGCCTGCAATGAGCAGGGCATGCCCCATCGTTCCCTTATGGGCGAAGTCGTTGCGAGTAAGTAGGCGTTGGCGTATGTCAGCCTCTTCCACCACTTGATATTGGGCTTCTGTTGTACGAATGGCCTCTTGGTGCAAACCAATGTCTATCACTTCGAGCTGTCCGATATACACCTGCATGTCTGCCATCATCATGGCAAGTTTTTTTTGTTGCAAGGTGAGTGTTCTGTCGGCTCGTATAATATTGGCGGAAACATTGAGGGTGTTGTCTTCAGACATCAAACCCGACGGCATGTCAAGGCTGATAACGTAGGCGTCAGAGTGGTTGATGTATTTGACCAACGAGGCAAAACCACCCACTAAGGGTTTGTTGAGGCCCACCCCGAAGAGTCCGTCGATGACCACCATGCCGTTCTCCAACTTCGGCGGATCGAAGTCGACTATTACCTCGGTAAAGCTTTTCACTCGTGTGTTTTCCTCCACTCTCTGTTTGTTCGTGGCACAATCGTTTGAGAGATGATTGTTGACGTTGAAAAGAAACACCTCTACCTGATAGCCTTTATCTGCCAGCATGCGTGCCACAGCCAATGCGTCGCCACCATTATTGCCGGGACCTGCAAACACCACAAAAGGCGTTTGTGCCGACCATTGTTGACAAATGGCCTGCGTCATCGCCCGGCTTGCCCGTTCCATCAAGTCGATGGAGGCGATAGGCTCATGTTCTATCGTATATTGATCGAGTTCTTTTATTTGCTCCGATGTAAATATTTTCATACCTTGCAAAAATACGAAATTTCTATAATAATCACAACATTCGCTTTGTTTACATCATTTAATAATGGTGATTTTGGGTTAAGGGGTGTTGCAAGGAGAGTTTTTGGGAGGCTTGTTCTGTTGTCGGTCGTTAATTGCAAATAAGCAACTAAAAGGTGGCAACTGTTAAAATTTACTCGTTTTCCTTGCGATATTCTTGGAGAAAGTAGATGTCGGTGGCAAATAAGCGAGTTTTGAGGTGTTTGTGCTAATGTGTTGTTGTTCAACGATTTATAATGTTTCTTGTTTTGACGCCTATAGAATGATACTGCAAATTAGGCTGAATTACTTTCTAAAAGCTATGCTTTTGCATGATAAAAGGATAGCTTTCGCATGGCAAAAGGATGGCTTTTGTCTCATCAAAGGATAGCTTTTGTTGTTTGACAGTTGAAAAAAGACGATAAAACGTCCCATCAATCGGTGGAATAATGCCGTTTTCTCTCTTTTTCTTCTCTCTTTTATCCCAAAACGAGGGTTGTTGTTGGGACAAAGATTTAACTAAAAAAGCGTTCTTTTCTCATTCTTAGAAAAGTGCATTTTACTCGCAAGCTCATCAACCCGTTTCGCCATGGCATAGTTCATACAAGTTTGACTCTGCTCATCTGGCTTCATTGAGAACGTCATTTAACAGTCCTTCTATTCCTCATTACACTGAAAAACAGTACAGGAAGATAGCCGATGAGGGGAACAATAAAAGGGAGTACCCAATTGGTTTCATCAGCAATATATCCCATAAGCAGGAAACCGCAACCGCCGATGGGAGTCATCATCAGGAGCGAAGACCCGATTTTGGTGAGGTGTCGCATATGGGTGAGTGCCAAAGAGAAGATGGTAGGAAACATAATTGCCTCGAAAACATAGTTGAGGATGAGGGCTGTGAGTGACAGGGGGCGAATGTCGAGTAGGATGAGAAGCATACAGACAATACTACCGACAGCACATACCAGCAACATACGCTCGGCAGCCACTCGTCGCATCAGCCAACTTCCGCCGAAGCGTCCTATCATAAAGAAAGCCAAACCGGCTGTTAAAACGATGGAAGCGGCGTTGTCTGTCATCCATCCTTGCCCTGTAACGAAGTTGATAAAATAGCTGTTGATGGATATTTCTGCCACCTCGTAGCCCAAGAGAGCTATGAGGCCGACGACAAAATTCTTATGCTTCCATAGCTCGCCCAGTTTATGCCAACCGCTCTCTTGCTGTTCATCTTCGGTGTGAACAATTTCGGGCAGTTGCACACGACTAAACACCAAGGCAATAAAAAGCACGCATATACCCAAGATGGTATAAGGAATAACGACGTTGCCGCTTTCGTTTTCCCCGCTAAAAAGAAACTGACCTACAAGGAAGGTGGCAAAGATATTGCCCATGCCGTTGAACGATTGCGAGAGGTTGAGCCTGCTGGTTGCCGTCTCTTTGGCTCCTAACTCGGTAACGTAGGGATTGGCTGCTGTTTCGAGAAAGGTGAGTCCGCATCCAATCATAAAGAGTGCCACGAGGAAAGCATGGAATGTTCCGATGGCAGCACCGGGTATGAAGGATAAAGCTCCTAATCCAAAGAGCAACAAACCCACGACTACCCCACGCCTATACCCCCAGCGGTTGATAACCAAACCCGCAGGAATGGCCATGAGAAAATATCCTAAATAGGTGGTCACTTGAATCCACCCCGACTGCGTAACGCTGATGGCGAGTTCGTTTTGAAAATGTTTGTTGAGCACGTCTAATATCGAACGGGCAAATCCCCATAAGAAGAAAAGGAGAGTGATGAGGATAAAGGGAATGATATAACGCTTGTCGGTCAGTGCTACATGCTGGGGTTTCATTGTCTATTTTTTTCTTTCAGATATCTGTTAAAAGCTTTTTTTCGTCAATATGACGAGAAAACCGGTACAAAGATACTAAAAAAGTGGGTTTTTCTGTATTTAACTTGTTTATTAGATTTTTAATGCCTACTTTTGCCATGATTGTGTGTTGCAATCAATATTTTGTTTAATTATAATTATAAAAATCAAGTAGAGTTATGAAAAAGTATTTGGCAGAGATGGTCGGTACCATGGTTTTGGTACTGATGGGTTGCGGTGTGGCTGTGTCTTTAAATTGTCATTCAAATGTAGCTGATGTGGCTAATGCAGGTACCGTTATCGGTACAGCGATGGCTTTCGGTTTGTCGGTTGTTGCGATGGCTTACACCATCGGTGGTATTTCGGGTTGTCACATCAATCCAGCCATCACCTTGGGCGTTTTCTTGAGCGGCCGTATGTCGAGCAAGGATGCAGGTATGTACATGGTGTTTCAGACAATAGGTGCTATCATCGGTGCAGCTCTCTTGTGGGTTCTGACTTCTAATGTTGCCGATTTCAGTGGAACAGGAGCTAACGACTTGCAAGAAGGTGTGAGCCTTGTAGGAGGTTTGTTGGCGGAAATCATCTTTACCTGTGTGTTTGTGCTGGTGGTTTTGGGCACAACTTCTAAGACCAACGGTGCTACCAACAACTTCGCCGGTCTGGCTATCGGTCTTTCTTTGATTTTGGTTCACTTGGTATGTATCCGTTATACCGGCACTTCGGTTAACCCCGCACGTTCTATCGGTCCCGCTTTATTCCAAGGTGGTTCGGCTTTGACCAATCTTTGGGTCTTCGTTGTCGGTCCTTTCGTGGGTGCTGTTTTGGCTTCACTTATTTGGAAAGTGGTAGAACCCGAAAAAGAGGCGTAAGCATAATCATAGTAAGCGTTATTGATAAAAAAAAGCCATTGTCAGCTCATATCCGAGCTGACAATGGCTTTTTACTTTTTGGGTTGGTGCTTACACAGCACCGGTTCACTCCATTAAATATGCATCATCGGGCGTATAGACTCCCGAATCGGTACGCACTTGCCAGTCTGTCACTTGCTCAACACTATAAGTATTGATATCGCCGGCATGAAGATGAGCAATGAAATAAGGTTCATTCAAGCATCTTCCCATGAAAGTGCGGCTGCCGGTCATGGTCACTATCTCAAACCAAAGATGTTCTTTCTGCCCATCTTCTTTTCCGTCGTCAGTCAACAAGCCTAATTTTATAAGTACATTTTCCGGATTTTCTTTCGCACATTTTACCATATAGTCGATACGCTCCAAAGCCCTTTTATGCATATTTTCTGTTTCGCGGGTGGAGAAAAAGTAAATTTCATTATCGCCGAACTGTCCGTCTAATTCACGCAATGGATACACCTCCTGTTTCTCTTCTGCTGTGGCTGAGGGATAATAATAAATGACCGAGGAATAAGAATGATGGTCGTACTTCCTGCTAAGCACCCCTCCCAATTCTTCTGCCGGCATGTTCTCAATTGCTGTTGGCCAAGGAACCAACGTTACATTGATAGGCACTTCTTCATTCAAGGCACCCGCATAGATGGCTGTGTAAGGTTCCACACGATAGTTTTCATTGAGGATGATACGGGCCGTACTATTTAATATGTTATGAAAGGGTTGATAATTATCCGCAGTCACACCCAAAACTTCCAGCTCACTCACCCCACAACGATTCAAGCCGTGTGTATGCATCCATACCGCATTTGTATTTTCGTCGTGTACTGCATGCACCACAAACATCATTTCAGAAGGAGGGGGAACAGAAGAAATTGTTGCCAGACGAAGCCAAGCACCAGAAAAGAGTTGCATTGCACTTATGTCATACACAGCTAAGGCATCGGGTAAAATGGCATCCATTATTTTTAGATGAAGATGGAACGACTTCATGTAATCTTTTCCAAAGGGCATTTCCACATTGATACCTAAGCTCTGCTGTTGGAGCTTTTCACTCTCTTCCTCTGTAAACTGATGCCTTATTCTCACCATATTGGGATTAATGGATATGGGATAAAAATAACAGTTTATCGCAAATTCTTCTCCCTCATACAAGAAACGAGCTGTGGGAAATTCGTCTTCGCTGTCTTCTGCTATGGGCAACAGTTTCAATCCGTCAATGTTCTTCATTCGTTCGGGAATAAAAGCGAGCGTCATATCGTCAGGAAACTCCTCACGAGGAATTGCCAACATCACCGATACAGCCTCGTAAAGTGCAAGTTCCTGCTCCATGGGTTGCTCTAAAAAATCAGCCATGTCACGGCACAGCGACAAGCGTTGCTTGATATCTTCCAGTAGTTCGGCATATTCTCCCGACTGCGTGAGCATGTTCGCAGCTTTCTCCAAATAAGGCACCGCTTCTGCTTCTTTTTCTATTTCTTGCAACGAATAGCCCATACGATAATACCACAAGGGGTCGTTCTTGCCTTCTTCTGTCACACTTTCCAATAGTTGAATGGCATGTGTGACATTGGCTGTTGCCTCTTCTTCCGACTCCGCATTTTTGTTGTTATACGCACGCACCAAGCAGTTGGTGAGATGATAATCCAACTCACCTTTCTTTAAAGTTTCGAGTTGACTGATGAGTTGGTCATATTCTTCATTCTCTTCCCACACTTCTGCTTGTTTCACAAGAGCATCGTAATCTTCCGAAGACAATGCCGCTTTTTTCTTAAATAAATCTTTTATGCCCATAACTATGATGTTTGTTAGTGCCAACAAAGATAGTAAGAACTCAATCAACCCACAATTTTATGTATCAATTCCTTGCTCAAAACGTTAAAAGCAAGTGGCTGGAACTATTTTTTTGCATTAATTGTGTACTTTTGCTGATAACTCATGACAAGCCATCAGTTTATAATTACATAAAAGAATATGACATGACAACTCCCGATTGCATACAGCAGACAACAGAGAATCGTTTGCTATTTTATCATAGCAATATCGAACAGCTCAAGCAACACAGCAGACAACTGAAACAAAAGAACCGACTTTTTATTGCAGGAGAAATTATTACGTTCTTGGCATTCATAGGCGGTGTTGTTCTCATTACCGTTACCTCCCATACCAACCTCTGGCTATGCACCGCCATTACTTCGCTTTTGGCTTATATCATCATACGCAAATATGATGTCAGGAATAGTCATAAAATTGACCGTTTAAAGCACCTCCTCATGGCATACCAATCTGAGGTGGCATATTTGCAAGGCGATTTTGCGGCTTTCGATAATGGCGATGAGTTGACAGACCATCATCACGCTTTTGCCATCGACTTGGATATCTTTGGTGAGTCGTCGCTTTTTCATCGTATCAATCGGTGTGTGAGTAAAGGCGGACGTATCCAACTGGCTTGCCATCTCACAGAATTGCCGGCCGAAAGGAATGAACAAAAGAGGCATATCGAACAACAAAGAGAGGCCATCGACGAGCTGGCGGAGAAAGCTCAATGGCGTATGCGATTCTTGTCTGAGGGGAAAGCAGTGGCCGGGGGAATCGATACGGTTCGTATTTTGCAAGCTTTGCAAGAAGCCAAGCAGGTGCGTGTGCCTCAATTTGCAGCACATTTCATACCCTTCTCTCTGGCTTGTCTTTCGGTTGTGGGGTTCTTTATTGTATTGACACTATCTATCTTTACCTCGCTAAGTGCCAACATTCCTATCTGGTGGGGCATATTGCAGTTTTTCGGGGTTTTCTTTATTACTGCCAAGTCATTACGACTCATCTCTAAAACAGTAGACAAACTACACCCGCAACTTAAAGCATACATTCGTATTCTGCGTCTTGTAGTGGAAGAGAATTTTCATGCACAACGCAATATAGAAAAACAAGAGAATCTTAAATCGGCCATTGCCTCCTTCAATATCTTAGAAAATATCTTGGATAGTTTGGATCGTCGGGGCAATGTCTTGGGGCTGATGCTGACCGATGCGATGTTTTTGAGCGATTTTTTTCTTGTGCGTAAATATCTGTTGTGGCAGCGTCTGTACATGGAAAAGATAGCCGAATGGGTGGAAGACATCAGTGAGATGGATGCCCGCGTTTCGATGGCAACCTTCTGTTATAACCATCCCGAGGCACAAGAAGCCGAGATTGTCGACGATAAAGAAAACCTTTGTTATAAAGCCAACGGATTATACCATCCGTTTTTGGGTCGCCAAGCCGTTAAAAACGATTTTGAAATACGCAACCACCACTATTATATCGTTACGGGAGCCAATATGGCCGGTAAGAGCACTTTTTTGCGTTCGGTGGGTGTCAACTATGTTTTGGCAATGTGTGGAATGTGCGTTTTTGCCGACAAACTCAAGGTTTCGTGTTTCCACCTCTTTAGCAGTATGCGTACAAGCGACGACCTGACGCATGGCATCTCTTATTTCAATGCCGAGCTTTTACGTTTAGAACAGCTCATCCGGTTTTGCAAAGAACGCCGCAACACACTCATTATCTTAGACGAGATATTGAAAGGCACTAACTCGTTGGATAAACTCAATGGTTCGCGACTCTTCCTCGAAACAGTTTCGCGATTGCCTGTGAGTGGAATTATTGCCACTCACGACCTGGAATTGTCTAAGATGGAAGACCGAAGCGATGGACGTTTTGTCAATTATTGCTTTGAAATTGAATTGGGTGCAAACGTTACTTATACATACAAGATAGAGAAAGGAATAGCTCGAAATCAAAACGCTACCTTCCTGTTAAAGAAACTCTTGCAAAGTGTTTAAGATATTTTAAAATGGAAGTGCGTCTGTAAAGAAATATTAAATGTCGGTAAATAGCAGCTGTAAAGTTTGTTGCGTATTATTACAAATGCTATATTTGCGATGTGTTTTTCATAGTATTAGATTTAAGGTTAACAAAGGTTGGGGCTCGGCGGAGCCCTTTTTCGATTTTATAACCTTAGGGCTTATAGGGTGGAAAGCGGGAAAATATGCGGCTTCATCGGCAACGACACATTTATATTTCAGCAGCGACACATTTATATTTCAGCAACGACACCCACAACAGTTCACAACTTTTAGACATAAGTATTATTAAGCAACGACACACTTATATTTCGGCAACGACACCCACAACAATTCACAACTTTTAGATATAAGTATTATTAAGCAACGACACACTTATATTTCGACAACGACACGCATAACAGTTCACAACTTTTAGACATAAGTATTATTAAGTAACGACACATTTATATTTCGGCAACGACACCCACAACAGTTCACACCACTCTTACGACTAAGAATTTTCTGTTGTGAGAATTTGTGTGTGTCGTTGCTAAAACATAAATGTGTCGTTGCTGAAATATATAAGTGTGTAGTTGCCTACATTTAGAATATTCTCTATTCAAAATAGAAAGAGAGGGCAATGATTTTTGTTCTCGATTCTTTTACCGACAGGATATAAGGCAACATGTTTTTGTTGCTGATACTTCGCTCGCGGTTGGTATCCAAGGAGTTTACCAAGCTAAACATAAACTTGAGCTCGGGGCGAAGTTTGAAGAATGGCAAGTAAAAGTCGCAACCTAAACCAATTTCGGCAAACATATCATAACGTTTCAGGCGTATAAAGTCTTCTCCCTTACCACTGAGATTAATCATCGGATTGATGCCGGCCATGATATAAGGGCGGTGATTATTGAAGCGTGGAGCGGCAAAAATAAGGTTGAGAGCTGTAGAAATATATGCAGTCTTGAGGTCTTGTCGCTGTTCAAGTGGTTTGCCTGCCGCATCTTGTTCGTTGAGATTGAGAAAAGAAAGGTGGCGGTTGCCGAAGTACATTGCCGGAGCTACACGAAACTGAAAATGCTTGTTCAGTCGCAATTCGCCCAACACCCCCACGGTAAAGCCTGCATCGTAGCGGTCTTGGTCGGCCACAATGTTGCTCTGTACCACGGTTCCATCCTCGTGTGTAATGGTTTGCGGCCCAACATTCAACAGTTCCACATCTTGCAGATGCGTACCCACCACCACGCCAAAATGGAAGGGGCGTAGGTCGGTGTAGGGTCGGTTCTCCACTTTTCGTTCTTGTGCCGAAGCTGAAGAAGCGAAATTCGCCAATAGGATAAGTATATAGACAATCACTCGTTTCATCATATAATCAATAACGGCAACCGCCTTAATTTATTGCATCAGCCACGATGAGAGGCTGAAAAGAGAGGTCTAGCGATGAATTTCGTACGCATTATTTGTCAAGTCGGATATTATTTGCTAACTTTGCAAGGGTTTTCGGCGTAATCGCTGACAGGATGAAGTGTAGCCTGTTATGTTGCGTTGGACGATAAAACAATTTAAATATCAAGTAAAAATGAATTTGATTAAAGTTGCTGAAGAAGCATTTGCAACCGGCAAGCAGTTCCCTGAGTTCAAGTCAGGTGATACCATCACTGTCGCTTACAAAATTATCGAGGGTAGCAAAGAGCGTATCCAGCTCTATCGCGGTGTAGTTATTCGCATTTCCGGTCATGGCGACAAGAAGCGTTTCACTGTTCGCAAGATGTCTGGAACAATCGGTGTAGAGCGTATCTTCCCCATCGAATCACCCAACATTGAAAGTATTGAGGTGAACAAGCGTGGTAAAGTGCGTCGTGCCAAGCTCTATTATCTCCGTGCTCTTACAGGTAAGAAAGCTCGTATCAAGGAGAAGAGAACCGCAACAGAAAGCAAGAAGTAAGAACAGCTTTCAATGCCAACGTTTTTGGCAACCAAATGAGCATCATCCAGTTTACTTGAATGATGTCATGGTAAATAAAACGCACTTTTCGGAAAACAAGAAAAGAAGAAATAAGAAAGAGGTTTTATACATTGCGTATGAAACCTCTTTTTTTTGTAACTTTGCTACATATTATATATAAGCGATGAAAAAATATTTCAACCTATCGATTGCCGCTTTGTTGATGCTGGTTAGTGGATGCACTGCAAGTCATCATCTGACAAGCGTAACAGTCGAGAAAATTTTGATAGACAACAGGTACGACAAGACGGCGGATGCTGAGGCTCAAGCGTTCTTGGCTCCTTATAAGTTGCGTATCGACAGTTTGATGTCGCCCGTTGTGGGACATACAGCACAGGCTTTGGTGGCAAGCAGACCGGAGAGCGGTTTGTCTAATCTGCTTTCCGACATCCTTGTGTGGGGTGCAGCAAAGTATGGCGAGCAGGTGAGCTTTGGCGTTTATAATATGGGTGGCATCCGTGCAGGCTTTCCAAAAGGTGCTGTCACAGTTGGCAATGTCATCGATGTGGCACCCTTTGAAAACAAGATTTGCTTTCTTACACTCACAGGCGAGCAGGTGCTGAAACTCTTTTCGCAGATGGCAGAAAGAGGAGGCGAGGGTGTAAGTGCGGCTGTAAAGATGACAATCACTGCCAACGGAGAGTTGCAAGAAGTAACGCTTCATGGTCAACCCATCAATCCCACAGCCCGGTATCGCATTGTTACCATCGACTATCTGGCACAAGGCAACGACGGCTTGAGGGTGTTCAAACAGCGTTTTGACTATGTGGCACCCGATGGCGACGAGAGTAATGCCCGCAATATCATCATGGCTTACTTTAAAGAAAAAGAGCTGCAAGGCTTGAAGGTGAAGGCAGAAGTGGAAGGAAGAGTAAAACTAATAGAATGAAAGCAAGAGTATATATCATCGCCATGCTTCTATGCTGCAACCTGATGGCAGCCATGGCACAGACCGTCATCACCATATTGCATACTAACGATACGCATAGTTGTGTGATGCCATTGAGTGAACATCTGGCAGATACAGCCGTGGCAGGTCGCGGAGGTTATCTGAGGCGTTTGGAAATGCTGAAAGAAGAGCGTGAGAAAGACCCTGAACTATTGTATCTGGATAGTGGAGACTTCTCGCAAGGCTCGCCTTATTATACCTTTTATAAAGGTGAAGTGGAAGTGGAGCTGATGAACAGAATGCGTTGTGATGCCGCCACAATCGGCAATCATGAGTTTGATTTCGGCTTGGACAATTTAGCATCGCTCATAAAGAAAGCCAACTTCCCCATTGTATGTGCCAACTACGATTTCACCGGCACACCACTCGAAGGGCTGGTTAAACCTTATGTCATCATCGAACGTAAAGGCGTGAAGATAGGTGTATTGGGTATCTCTACCGTTTTAGAAGGATTGGTTGATAAGAAAAATTACGGTGAGGTGCGTTATATAGATCCCATTGCCACAGCCAGGCAAGTGGCCGGCATGCTGAAAAAAGAAAAGCATTGTGATGTGGTGATATGTCTATCTCATCTGGGGTGGGGTATCAAGGGCATTAACGATAATGAGTTAATGGCGTCAACCCGTCACATCGATTTGGTTTTAGGAGGTCATTCGCATACCAATCATAAAGAATTGCAGTATGTTAAAAACTTAGATGGACACGATATTCCCAATAATCAGAACGGCAAGAGCGGTATCTATGTAGCCAAACTGATGATGACACTGAAGAAGAAGTTCTAAGAGTTCTTATTCGTGGCTTTGGCTGAGATGAGAGGAAAGGCAATGAATTGGGGAGGCTCTTGGTATTGAATAACAAAAAAGGATGCATCGTAAGACGCATCCTTTTTGTTTTTAATTGACTGAATCAATCATGTCCTTAAGGAAGGCTGATTGCTTCGCTTGGGCAAACAGCTGCACATGAACCGCATTCTGTGCAAGCATCAGCGTCAATTACATAGATATCGCCTTCAGAGATTGCCTCTACAGGGCATTCATCGATACATGTACCACAAGCGATACAGTCGTTACCAATTACATATGCCATAATCTTTTGTTTTATTTAATGTTTTTGTATAATATGTTTCTACCTCAAAATTATGATTGCAAAGATACATGATTATTTTGTAATACCTACAAATGATGATTGTTTTTTTTAAGATTAACATTTTTGTTTCTTCTTTAGTGACTGATTATGGGTGTGAGAGTTTAACATATTAGTCCCCAAACTTAAATTAAAAAGTTCTTTTTCAGCAACAACACACACAACCATTCACAACATACAAAATGACAGAGAAATCATTTTGCGATTACTGAAACTTGATGTAATTTTGCATTGCGAACGGGATGAATGGTTTGGAAGATAATCAGACCAAGACAATCAGACGAGGCTGACTATTCCGAGTTCTCCGATTTGTTTGTCTCTTTCAATAAACAAACTCAATGATCAACCAACTCAGAAACTAAAACAAGATGAAACACGATTTAGGTTTGCTCCTTCATCAAGTGGAGAAAAAGATTGGACTAAAGGTGAATTTATCGTCAGATTTTGATAAGCTGGCTAAGATTTTCTCTGCCCATCATTTGCATCTCCATCCCACAGCCTTGAAAAAAGTATGGGAATATATTACAGGTAAGGAGAAACCGTCTCAGGAAACTTTAGATAAGATAGCCCTGTTTGCAGGCTTTCAGTCTTGGCAAGATTTCAGAGAAGAATTGCATGGAGAAAGCGATGGGCAAACCAATTATCATGCAGAAGAAGACTCGGTTAAATAGTTATGTTTTGAATGATTAGGTAGTTATAGTTCAATACAAGAATTTCCCCCTTACCATCATCACCAGGTAAGGGGGAAATTCTTGTATCCCCGCAGGCTAATAGGCATGTGGGACTTGTGGCTATAGAGGCAGTAGCGAAGGTCGCCTAATGCTTTCGTCTTGCTCGTTGCTCACGATATTTGGCCTTTTGTTTAGCCGAACCACTGCCATGAGCACCTGTAATATACTTTTTCTTTTTGGCTTTGGTCTTTACTTTTTCCTCTTTTGGTGGTTTTCCTACCGAACTTTTCTTAAAGGCGAGTCCGCCACCTGTAATAATGTCATCTATTTCGCTCATATACGCTTTTCCTTTTGTTTGTTGAATCGCTATCGATTAAGACCGATGGGTTAGTGTGGAAGGTTAGTGGTGGAATAATCTAACGCCTGTAAACGCCATGGCAATGCCATATTTGTTGCAGGTGTCGATAACGTGGTCGTCACGAACCGAACCACCGGCCTGTGCAATATATTCAACCCCACTCTTATAAGCACGCTCGATATTATCGCCAAAGGGGAAGAAGGCGTCACTACCCAAGGCCACCTTTGTGTTCTGAGCAATCCATTCTTTCTTTTCTTCTATGGTCAATACCGAAGGCTTTTCTTTAAAGAATTGTTGCCAAACACCTTCTGCCAAGACGTCTTCATGATCTTCACTGATGTAGATATCGATAGTATTATCGCGGTCGGCTCTGCGAATGTTGTCGACAAAGGGTAAGTTGAGAACCTTTGGGTGTTGGCGTAACCACCATATGTCGGCTTTGTTTCCCGCCAGACGTGTACAGTGGATGCGGCTCTGTTGTCCCGCTCCGATGCCTATTGCCTGGCCGTCTTTTACATAACACACCGAGTTGCTCTGTGTATATTTTAAGGTGATGAGGGCGATGATGAGATCGCGTTTGGCTTCGGGAGTGAAGGTTTTATTATCCGTAGGAATATTCTCGAACAAACTGTCGTCATCCAGTTTTATCTCGTTTCTACCTTGTTCAAACGTAATGCCAAAGACTTGTTTACGCTCGATGGGTTCGGGCGTATAGTTTTCGTCAATCTGAATAACGTTATAAGTGCCTTTACGCTTGTCTTTAAGTATGGCTAAAGCCTCGGGGGTATAACCTGGAGCAATAACGCCATCCGATACTTCGGGTTTGATGAGCAAGGCCGTTGCTTCATCGCAGACATCACTCAAGGCAATAAAGTCGCCATAACTACTCATTCTGTCGGCTCCTCTGGCTCTGGCATAAGCACAAGCCAAAGGCGAAAGCTCAATGTCGAGATGGTCGACAAAGTAGATTTTCTTGAGCGTATCGCTTAGTGGCAGACCAACGGCTGCACCCGCAGGCGATACATGTTTGAAACTCGCTGCCGCAGGAAGACCGGTGGCGGCTTTGAGCTCTTTTACCAACTGCCAGCTGTTGAGGGCATCCATGAAGTTGATATAACCGGGGCGACCATAGATCACTTCGATGGGTAACTCGCCTTTTTCTATAAAAATGCGTGATGGTTTTTGGTTCGGATTGGATCCGTACTTAAGTGCAAGTTCTTTCATATAAGGAATGAAATAAAGATATTGTTAACGAATGTTCTACAAAGTTACGACAATCGCAGGGAAACACAAAACTCACAGCCTATAAGTTATTTAAATCTTGTGTAGAGTCAATCGGCGTAGAGTCAACCAGTAGGTACAAAACTACTTTATTCTTCTGTAAAACTCTTCTGCCGATGTTTTGAATTGGAGTTTTTCCCTTGGTCTTCTGTTTATTCTTTTATTCATGTCAGGGATAAATGCAGGTAAAGATAATTGGCATATCTAACGGCGTTGACGGTTGGAAATAACCTTTCCAGAAACTTATATAACAAAACATTTTGCCTATCTTTGTATTCATGATGATACGAAATTTGCTGTTTATGGCATTGGGTGGAACCTTGGGAAACGTAAAGAATATGGATAAACCAAGAAAAACAGCCAACATCAAAAGAAATGGCATCGTGGGGGTAATGAAAAACCATGTAAGTCTGTATCTATAATAAAAACGCATGAAAGAGAAAGAAGAGAAGTTTAAGTTGCTGTTCCACACGCATTACGAAGCCATGTATCGGCAGGCTTTCATCCTATTGCACGACATGGAGGAAAGCAGGGATGCCGTAAGTGATGTTTTTTCACGCCTGTGGGACAACCCTACGACTATCGACAGGAAGACCGAAAGGGCTTTTCTTCTTACCTGCATACGCCATCAATGCCTCAACATCATTGCCAAGAAAGGCTTGGACGAGAAGCTCCGGAAACTCTATCCCTTGGAACAAGAACTTACACTTGTGTGGCCATTGGAAAAAGAGCAGCAACTCATCACCTTGCGGCAAGTGATCGACAGAGAGCTTACACCGCAGTCGGCACGCATCTTGCATCTTCGCTACTATGAAGACAAGAGCTACAAGGAGACAGCCGACGCTCTCGGCATCAGTGTCGCTGCTGTAAACAAGCATGTGGTGAAGGCGTTGAGGAAGCTGAGGGAAAAGATGAAAAGTTAAGAAAAACAGACTGACATGAAAGAAAACAAGAAATGGGAAGAGGTTCTGCTGTTGGTGGAACATCCCGAAGATTTTTCTGAGGAACAGAAGGAAGCATTGCTTGCCGATGAGGAATGTTACGACATCTACCAAACACTGGTAGACACACGGCAGGCTATGATCATGAGCAAGTCGGAAACAGACATGGGCATGCCCGGAATAGATGACGAATGGCAGCGTTTTCACCACAAGCATGCGAGGAAAGAGAGTCGTTTTCGCAGGCAATGGGCAGCAGCCTGCATCGCCGTGGCATGTATCTCCGGCATTGCCGTGGCTGCTTTTCACGCCAATATCTTCCGAGCGACGGACAGCAAGGTCAAGACAGAGGTGTCAGACAAAGCTACGGCAGGCAGTGGGAAGGTGAAAAATACGGTGGAGATGACAGAGAACACTGATACGACCATCGTTGCCAAGCCTTTCGCATACGACAACACTCCTCTGCATCTCATCATGGAAGACATTGCCAAAACCTATGGCGTAGAGGTGAAATACAAGCGGGAGAAAGCCAAGAGCATACGCCTGTATATGCGATGGAACAGTGGTCAGACCTTGGAAGAGGTCATCGCCCTGATCAATCATTTCGAACAAGTGCGTGTGTCTTATAGCAATGGAGTAATAACCGTAGAATAATCTCTTCAAGCAATGAAAAGAATCGTAACATCATTGCTGTTGCTTATATGTGCAACGGCAATGCAAGCCCAGCATATCAGTCACACGTTCAAAGGTCAATCGCTTGCAACCGTACTCAAGATTCTTGACCGTGAACAGACCGTTTACCGCATCAACTTCATCTTTGATGAATTGGAAGACTTTACCGTAACAACCTCTTTCAAGAACAAAGACCTGCATCAAGCCCTGCGTGAGGTGGTGGGTTTCTATCCTGTCAGCATCACGACGGACGAAGAGAATAAAAACATCTTCTTGGAATGTATTAAGAAAGAGAAGACCAAACTCGTGGGCAGGCTTCTCGACCAGCGGTCGCAACCCGTGGTCTATGCCAACATTGCCTTGCTCAATCCTGCCGATTCCTCCCTCATTACAGGTGGTGTGAGCAATGAGAATGGCGACTTTGTGATACCATGCAGCAGCCCTGGAGTGTTGATGCGGGTGAGTTGTGTGGGATATAAAACGCTATACAGGCAAACACCCATTGCAGACATCGGGACAGTGAGGATGCAAGCAGAAACCATACAAGTGAAGAATGTAGTGGTAAAGGGGCAAAGACCTGCCTTCCAAATGGGTAGGGAAGGATTGGTTGCCAACATTCTCGGAACTGATCTGAGCAAAGCCGGAACAGCAGGAGATGTGCTGGGAATGCTCCCTAACCTGACTGTGGACAACGGAAAGGTATCGGTTTTCGGACGAACAGGCGAGCCTCTCATCTACATCAATGGTAAAAAGATGCAGGATAAAACCGAACTGACCTTACTGAAATCGGCAGACATGAATCAGGTAGAGGTTATTACCAATCCCGGTGCACAATATGATGCTACGGTAACGGCAGTCATCAAAATCAAGACCAACAAGAAAGCAGGCGACGGTTGGAGCGGTTTGTTAGAGACATTCGGCAAACAATCACACAGGAGTAGCGGCTCGCAAAACGTCAATCTCAACTATCGCACGGGAGGTTGGGACATTTCCGGTAGTCTTTACGGGGGCTATTGGACACTCAAGCAGACCCAAACCATGATAGGAAACATCCCCGGCATCGTGGTGCAGGACACTCGATTTGGCTCAACAGGATATGACAAAGGCATGAATGGGCGATGGAGCGTGAACTATACATGGAATGAAAGGCATGCCATGGGGGTGTCCTACAATGTGTCGGGCGGCAAGTCACATGCTCTGGGAACGTTGGAAATGGACGACACACATCCCGACAACAGTAGGGAAAGCTATGTAAACCACATGACATTCAACACCCTAACCAGCCCCATTCACAACATCAATGCCTATTATAACGGCACAGTGGGCAAACTCAGTATCGACTTCAATGCCGACTATTCGTTCAAGAAAGGAAGGATAGAAAACGGTTCGCACATCGTGAAAACTGCCGATATGTACGATGTTACCTCATTTAACACTAATCGGAGTAGACTGTTTGCCACGAAATTGGTATTGTCATACCCCCTTTGGAAAGGCAACCTGACGGGCGGATACGAACATACGCACACTCGAAGGAACAGTATCTTCGATAGTATGGGTGGCATTGAGACGCACACCAATGACGAGGTGACAGAGCAGACATTTGCAGGGTTTGCCGAATACAATGCCGAAATGGGGGCTTTCAACCTGTCGGCAGGCATCAGATATGAACACAACGACGTGAGCTATCGGCAACAAGGTGTGCTGAAAGAGGAGCAAAGTCCGACACGCAATGATTGGTTTCCTTCGGTCGGCATAGGCTACGGGAAGGGAAAACTCAATGCACGGCTGGGCTATTCGGCAAAGACTTCACGCCCGCATTATGACCAACTGGCTGGCAATCGGCAGTATGACAACGACTATGTATATGAAGGCGGCAATCCGTTATTGAAACCTGCCCGGATACATACCTTGTCGTTGGACGTACAATATCATTGGCTGACGTTCTCTTCCTCATTCCAACAGACTCATGATGCCATCACATTCTATACGGAAAAGTTTGGAACCAAATCCATTTTGATGATACCTGTCAATGCCGACAAACTTAGAAACATCCATACAATGGTGGCATTCTCTCATCGCTTCGGGTTTTGGCAACCACGTTACAGCATTGGTTTCAACAAGCAATTCTTCGATATGAAGGAATATGGAATGGAAGGTAATTTCAACAAGCCTTATTGGACTTTCAAGTTGAACAACAGCTTCTACCTGCCTCTCGACATTCTGCTTACAATGCGTTACATTCATTTTACCAGCGGCAACACCTCCACTGCCTATCAATATGCGAGGAATGCCTTTTTCCTTTCCGTTCAAAAGTCGTTCTTTAAGGGTAGCTTGGACGTGAAACTGGATGCCAACGATATTTTCAAAGGTTATTGGGACGAATCAACCTTTCGCACGCCACTCATAGATAGTTACCGTAAGAACTATTCTGATAACCGCAACGTGAATCTCACACTCACCTATCGGTTCAACACGACGAAGAACAAGTATAAAGGAACAGGAGCAGGAGATAGCGAGAAGCAAAGATTGTAGGAGTTTGCAACGACAAGTTTAACGACAAGTTTAATGGGGGCTTTGCAACGAGATATACAACATGGCACAAAAGACTCTCGCAGAACCTTGGTTAAGCCTCGACCTTGTAAAGCAATACATACTTTTCTCTCTGCGTCTTTTTGCCATAGCAAAGCTATGTCTGCTTTTTTATTTAATGATTTGCCAGGTTCTGCGTGATCTGCGTGTTCTGCGAGAGCCTTTTGTGCCATGTTGTGTATGTCGTTGCAAAAAAACTTATATGTATCGT
>JALEWR010000211.1 GCA_022783515.1 Prevotella sp. | reverse complement strand
CGTCCTAAGCCGGTTCGGATTAAGAAATACGGTTTAAAAGTCGGTAATCATTATATTCCTTTGCAACGACATACACATTTAATTTTAAAAGCAACGACATACACATTTAATTTTATAAGCAACGACACACACATTTAATTTTAAAAGCAACGACACACACAACAATTCACAACTCTAACGAATAAGCATTATTTGTTGTGATAATTGGTGTGTGTTGTTGCTGAAATATACGGCAAATTCACGTAACTTCCTCAAGGAAAAGGGACAATATCCTCTCCTACAACAAAAAAACCTGATAAATGAGCTTACTCATTTATCAGGTTTTTTATTATCGTTTTCTTCCCCGAACCTATTGTTCAAGAATAGAAAAGCATATTAGTCGAGTTGAGCCAACTTATTGTCAGAACCCAAAACAGCCTTGATTTTGTGCTTGTAAAGCTCTGTCATCAAGTCGCGAGCAGGTCCGCAATACTTACGAGGGTCAAATTCTCCCGGGTTTTCAACAAACACCTTGCGAACAGCAGCAGTGAAAGCCAAACGAGAATCTGAGTCGATGTTAATCTTACATACAGCACTTGCAGAAGCCTTACGAAGTTGTTCTTCAGGAATACCTACTGCATCGGGCAACTTACCACCATATTGGTTAATCATGTCAACATACTCTTCGGGTACAGAAGAAGAACCGTGAAGTACGATGGGGAAACCGGGAAGCTTGTTCATGATTTCATCCAAGATGTCGAATGCCAAGGGAGGAGGTACCAACTTACCGGTTTTAGGATCGCGTGTACATTGTTCGGGAGTGAACTTATATGCACCGTGTGATGTACCGATAGAGATAGCCAAAGAGTCTACACCGGTCTTTGTAACGAAGTCGATTACTTCTTCGGGCTTTGTATAGTGAGATTCTTCTGCCACCACATCATCCTCAACACCGGCCAAAACGCCCAACTCGCCTTCAACTGTCACACCGAATTGGTGTGCATAGTCAACCACTTGCTTGGTCAAAGCTACGTTCTCATCGTAAGGAAGGTGTGAGCCATCAATCATTACAGAAGAGAAACCTGCGTCGATACAGCTCTTACATGTTTCAAAAGAGTCGCCGTGATCCAAGTGAACAGCGATTTCAGGGTGTTTGCAACCCAATTCTTTTGCATACTCAACTGCACCTTGAGACATATAACGAAGAAGAGTTGCGTTAGCATAGTTACGAGCTCCCTTTGAAACCTGAATGATAACAGGTGACTTCAAGTCTGAAGAAGCTTTGATAATAGCTTGCAACTGCTCCATGTTGTTAAAGTTGAAGGCAGGAATAGCATAACCGCCATCGATAGCTCTCTTAAACATCTCACGAGTGTTTACCAAGCCTAATGATTTGTAATCTACCATAATTTTGTATTATTTAAAATTGAATAGTTGTTATTCTGACACTAATGGGAGCAAAATGGCATAAAACAACGATTTCATTGACTATATTAGCCTATCACGCCCATTATCCATGCAAAATTAAGAATTTAATTTCGCTCCACAAAAGCATACTCGCCTTTTAATAAAGGTAAGAGGGTTAAAAAAGTATTATTTAGCGTTTGCCACTCATCAAAACGGAAACAGCAAGGGTAAAATAAAGACCATTGCAATGCCAATGACAAGCTGCAGGGGCAAGCCCACCTTGATATAATCCATAAAAGTGTATTGTCCTGCCTTCATCACCAACGCATTGGGTGGAGTGGAGAAAGGCGATGCGAAACACATACTTGCCCCCAGCGTAACCGCAAAGAGGAAGGCATAAGGACTCGCACCTAACTCTGTTGCCGATGACATGGCAATGGGGGCCATCAAAACGGCTGTAGCCGTGTTACTGATAAACATCGTGAGCAGAGAGGTGGTGAAGTAAATACCGGCCAAAAGTGCCAAAGGCCCGATGCTGCCCAACACCTCTACCAAACTCTGAGATATCATTGCCGATGTGCCTGTCTTCTCCAAAGCGATAGACATGGGCATCATTGCAGCAATAAGAATAATACTTTCCCAATTGATTGTCCGATAAGCGGCTTCCACATTGCGGAAACA
>JALEWR010000197.1 GCA_022783515.1 Prevotella sp. | reverse complement strand
TTTCTATAGTCGTGTGCTATCCTCTGTTCATCATCATCCACATAACTCGCCAGTATGCTGATGGCATCGTCGTCGTCGATAACGGACGCCGAAGCCGGTATAATCTTGTTCTCAAAGAGAAATTTGGAGCAAAAGCGATGGACGTTTCCCACATATACCTCGTTGGCATCAGCGTCTTGGATGCTTTCTTGTATACGTTCGGCCATACCTCTTGCTGCTCGGTTGGTGAAGGTTAGGCAGAGCATGTCGGCATAAGCCACACCTCGGCGATGGGCTTCTTGAATGCGTTGGGTGAGAATTTGTGTCTTTCCACATCCGGGAGGAGCCAGCACCAGGTGGAACCCTTTTTGCTCGTTGATGACGCGTTGCTGACTGCTGTCGGGTTGTATGTCTTGCGGTAGATTTTTCATGTTTGTTGTGTTTGCATCTAATGACAAAGGTAGTGAATAATGCTAAAAGCAAGAAGCTAATGTGCTTATTTTGCCTCTTAAGCATTTGCTATTGTCGAGAAAACTGTAAATTTGTAGACGAAGGAGGTTGAAAGTAAGGTGTGAAAACTATTAACGGGAGTTAGCTGTAGTGAAAAGAGTGTTAGCTGGCACTAGCTTTATTGATGAAAGTAAGCAAGAGATAAAAGCATAGGGCTGTTAACATCATACACGCAGTGGGATAACTCCCGACAACTCCCACTTACTCCCTGACGAAAAAACATAGTTCATCATACATGCTATATGCGTATTGTTCACAATAAATTCTTGCCGTTTAAGGGTTATGAAGCTGTTAATTTGTTCGGAATATTGTTTTGCCGTAAAGGCACAGCAATAACGGCTGATGTGGTGCGGCATGAACGCATCCATACAGCACAGATGCGAGAGATGCTTTTTGTGTTTTTCTATCTGTGGTATTTCGTGGAATGGTTAGTGAGGATACCCATGAAAGGGCGTGCTTACACCAGTATATCGTTTGAACGCGAGGCTTATCGGCATATGTATGATGAGCATTATCTGAAACATCGCAAACCTTTTGCCTGGTGGAAATATCTGAAACGGAGGAGGGGTTGAAGCTCGTTTGCCTTTTATAACTGTCCGCAGAACATAGAAATTCTCATCCCAGCTCATTGAGACACAATAGTTGGGAAGACAGCATGTTAATGACAAGCCCCTCTTGGCCATTTTCTGTTGCCCATGGCGACGATTCATCCGCTGTTTCAGGTATGAGTTGCATGTAGGCATCCGCATGTTGAAATTTCATGATTTATGATTAATGGTACACTCCCAACCTTTTTTCTACAGTGTCGCACGCTTGGTGTTTATAGTTTAGAATATTTCCTAAACTCCGTTATATGGCTTGTTGTTTTTGATAAGTGTTGTTATTTTTGTACCTCACTGTTAGACCATAGGCGAGGAAAAGGCACCACGCCGGCTTATGGCACAGCGATTTCTCTCACGGTGTGAGGAGGAAGTTCATAAATAGAGTTTTAATTTAAAGTGGTGCTTATCTTATACAATGAAAAAAATAAGTATAGCCGAATTGATGTTATTGCCGATTACTGTAGGCCTTATCATGACGATGTTTATTAATGGCATGGCCTTACTCACTGGTGGTCATGAGATGTCAGCTACTTTTATGAACTTCTACAACAAGCAGGGGATAGGTGTTCTTCCCGCTTATTCAACTTTCGTCATGCTTGCCACGGCAATTGTTCAACTCACGTCAAGCATCCTTTTGGTTTGGGCATTGGTGAAGCGTTTTCTGCAAGGCGACCGTAGCGGCGTGTTGCTGAAATGGGGTATCTGGATGGCTTTAGTTTCTGTAGTACTCTACGGATTTGCCACACGCATGATTTCCAACCATCAGGCCGCTGCCAACTTGTTTTATTATACAGGCTTGTTGTATGTCTTGCTGTGGTATGTTGAGCGGCAGAGTATGGGTATGGTGCAACGCTTTGAACAGGTGAAACTTTTGCCGATGTTTTTCACCCTGCTTTATACCATGGGGCAGCCTGGCATTCAAAAGCTTTTCTTTGCAGAAGCGGTGGTGCCAAAGTATGTGATGATGTTCAAGGATACATTCTTGGCACAGTTGCCCGGCGGCATTCCACCTTTTATATATATGTTGGGTGTCTTCGAGGCATTGGTGGCTGTACTCATGGTGGTAAGTTTGGTCAGGTTAGAGTTTCTGCCAACACGTCCCAAGACCACTCTATCGCTGGCATTGCTGTTGGGATCGCTCACCTTCATCATGCTCACCTTTGGATTGAGTATTCTACTCAATTATCCCGGAGCCACCAATTTGGTGTTTTACGCCGTGTTCTGTCTGTTCTTTTACATCTATGCTGTAAAACACACGCATGACGTCGCACTATAAAAACAGATATTACTGTCCACTGAACATAAAAATTTTCATCCCAACTCATTGAAACACAATAGTTGGGATGATAGCATGTTAATGATAAGCCCTCCTTAGCCATTTTCTGTTGCCCATAGTGGCGATTCAGTCGCTGTTTCAGGTGTGAGTTGCATGTCGGCATCCGCATGTTGAAATTATTCATTTTTGGACTTTCCATAAACAATGTACACCATAGTTGCCGGTCCGGAGAAACTCCACCGCCTTTCCAGAGGACTTTGAAGTGGGGATGTCAATAAGTTCGCAATCTCTTTTATTCAAACTCGATATTGCCGAAGAAGTCGGGGCGATGGAAGTCGGGACGCTCTACGCCAATCTTGTTCCATGAAAGGAAGTGAGGCACTTGCAGTAAATCGCCGCATTTATAGAAGTTGGCTTTCATCTTCTTGCCGGCCAACTGCACGTCTTGATGTTTGAAAAATACCGTTGTGGGAATGACCAATGTCATTTGCCAGGCACAATTGCCAACTTTTTCGTCAAAGGGTTCGCTTCCCAATGATGACCAACGGGCAATCTGTGCCACACTGTTTGCATCGGCATAGGTGCGTGCATGCCGGTCGGGTCCATTGGCTAAAAGCACTTTTCCTGCACAGTTGGCCTCGATGTTGTAATAGGTTCCGTCATCGTCGGGCGACACAAAAAACTCACAACATGAGTCTTCCCACACATGGCCGTTGTCGGCAGGTGCCATGGCACGCACACTCTGTTCTTCCACTTGATAGTGGATGAGGATGTGGTTGTGGGTATGTGCCATTCTGAATTTCACCGAAGGGGCGTATGGAAAGTCTTTTTCCCAGTTCACCTCGGCGATATTTTCAAAGGGAATATTTGCTGCATCTAACAAAGCCGGAACCTCTTGTGGTTGAGGAACAACAGCTTGCAAGAGGGGAATAAATAATGTTTTAGTCATGATTTATTTGTTGTTGATACATTCTTGGATAAAGGCTTTCATGCTCTCGCTGTGCTTGCAAACGCTTTTGAAGAGTTCCATCTGATTGTTGGCACGGTCGAGATTGTGGGTAGCATACTTGGTTTTGAAGTACACATCGCCGTTGATATAGTCTGCCAAGAAACGCACACATTGCATAAAGGGGAAGAGAGCCACAGCGTAAGGCAGGTTCTCTATCTCTATGGGTTGTAAGAACGATGATGCCGACTTTAAGTAACCTTTGGTAAAGGCTTGGAATATCTTTTCGTTGAAACCAACCTTACTCATATCGGGGTCGTCTTCAGCGGTGAAGTTGGCAGCAGTGCGGAGGAAGTCGCCGTAATCAGAGAAGATATAGCTGGGCATCACTGTGTCTAAGTCGATGACGCAAAGAATGTTGCCTTCTTTGTCGAACATCATGTTGTTTACCTTGGTATCGCAGTGACAGATACGCTTAGGCAACTTACCTTCTCTGTGCAATTGCTCAGCTTTACACATCTCAGCAGCATTGTCTTCAATTTCTTTCAGTAAGTTTTTTACCTCTTCTACACGATTAACGGCATTGTTTTCTACCGCTTCATGCAGTTGTTTCATGCGAAATTCCATATTATGGAAGTCGGGAATTGTTTCGCCTAAATCGGCAGGGAGATCCACCAAGGCTGCTTCAAACTCACCGAAAGCCAAGCCTGCTGCATAAGAATACTCAGCATTAACGGTTTCAAATGTCAAAGCATCGGGAATGAATGTAGATATTCTCCAATATTTGTCTTCTTCATCTTTCCAATAGGTTTTGCCATTGTCGGCTTCGATAAAATTCAAAACACGGCGTCCGAGGTCTTCCACTCCCTGTGTCTCCAACTTTTTACGGATATGTGTTGTAACGAGTTGGATGTTGCGTTGCAACTGTTCAACGTCTGTGAAGATGGCATTGTTGATGCGTTGCAACACATAGTCGGGTGTTTCTGCTGCCACCGTTTCCACTTTAAATGTATCGTTAATCAATCCATTTCCTAAAGGGTTGATGCTCTTTACTTCGCCTTGCACATGAAAGTGCGAAACGATATTCTTTAATTGTTCATTGTTCATAGAATTGTTGTTGTTGGTAACAAGTAGTTGCTCTCTGTTCAACTTCTTGTTGGGTTAATTTTGATTGTTGTTTAACTACTTCCGGAAATGCCGTGAAGTCCAGGGTTTATTTTGTGATAATAAAAATAAAAACACTTTTCCCACTTATCTCCCTTTGTCATATAAGGTCGTGAAAAACCGGTGATAGGAGAATAAGAGGAAAAAGTGTAGTATAGGTAATGGATTATATTTCCATGAATTTATATTCTACAAAGGCTTCCATCGCTTCGTAGCAAGACAAGCCTAATTGGTCGTAGAGTTTGGCGGTGCCTCTGTTTCTGTCTTCCGAACGTTGCCAGAAAAGACGCTCGTCGTTGCCCAAGAAAGGAGCACTCTCCATCTGCGATTGGTGTTTCAAGATAGAGTTACGTTTGAAACGTAATTCTTCAGGACTCATAGGAACGCACATTTCGATGTTCTCAATTTCCCATTCGGCCCATGCACCACGATACATCCATACGCGACAATCGTTCAACCATGCTTCGCCTGCATTCTTCTCTTCGTCGATAGCTGCAAAGATGGCGTCGGTACACTTCTTGTGTGTGCCGTGTGGGTCTGCCAAGTCGCCTGCCACATATATCTGATGAGGTTGAATGGTGTGGATTAATTCTTGAATAATCACCACATCTTTCTCTGTCATGGGAAGTTTTTCAATTGTTCCCGACTCATAGAAAGGTAAATCAAGGAAGTGAACACGCTCGTTAGGTATCTCGTTAAAGGTACATGCTGTGCGTGCTTCGCCACGGCGAATCAAACCTTTGATGGTCAAGATATCGCGGCTGTCGCTGATATTGTCTTTCTTGTTCTTGAGGAAATCTTTGATTTCTTTGTACTTTTCAGAGATGATTTCATTGGCATTATCCATGAATATCTGGTTGAAACCATTGACAAAGTGCATAAAGCGTGTCACTTCTTCATCGCCAACGGCAATGTTTCCTGATGTTTGGTATGCCACATGTACCTCATGTCCTTGCTCAACGAGTCTTCTCAATGTGCCGCCCATAGAGATAACATCATCGTCGGGGTGGGGAGAGAAAATCAAGACACGCTTGGGGAATGGAGTAGCACGTTCCGGACGATGTGTGTCGTCGGCATTGGGTTTGCCACCAGGCCATCCGGTGATGGTGTGTTGAAGGTCGTTGAAAATTTTGATATTGGCATTATATGCCGAACCGTAGAGAGCCAGCAATTCGCTCAATCCGTTTTCGTTATAATCCTTGTTCGTGAGCTTGAGGATGGGTTTGCCCGTTAATTGGCACAACCAAACCAAAGCCGAACGTACCAGTTTGTCGGTCCATTGACATGAAGCTACCAACCAAGGACGCACGATGCGTGTCAGGCGAGATGCCGCAGGAAGGTCGAGGATGACATGTGTGTCGTTATGACCTTGCAAGAACGATGCAGGGATAGCGTCGGTGATGGGGCCTTCGATGGTCTTTTGCAAGATGTCGGCTTTTTCTTCTCCCCATCCTGCCAACAATATTTTGTTAGCCGACAGAAGCGTAGCGATACCCATCGTGATGCTACATGGAGGAACCGATTCGTGTGAACCGAAGCTCAAGGTCATCTCCTCGCGTAGAATTTCGTTGATAAGAATAATTCTTGATGTAGAATTTTCGCCACTTCCCGGTTCGTTAGCTGCGATATTTCCCATACGTCCGATACCGAGCAAAGCAATATCCAAACCACCCAAGTCTTTGATGTTTTGTTCGTATTGACGACAATAGGTGTTCACCATGTCTTGCGATATGGTGCCGTCTAATGTGTAAATATTTTCTGCGGGAATGTCTACATGGTTGAGGAAGCGTTCTTTTAGCTGACTGATACTGCTATGAGGATTGTCGCTTCCCAAGGGGAAATACTCGTAAGCATTAAAGATAATGACATTTTGGAAACTCAATCCCTGTTCACGATGTCTTTTAATCAGTTCTTGATACACAGGGGTAAGCGAGTTGCCGGTACCCAATGCCACAATGCAGTTAGCACCTTTTTGTTGCTTTACCTTGATTTCAATTTCTATTAAGTCCACCAAGTGTTTTGTTCCCTCGTCAATAGTGGGGAAGATATCGGTGTGTATTTTTTCGCAACGAGTAATCTCGGAGCGTTCTACAGCGGTTTTAGGCTTATAAAACTCTTCAGGAATTTTATTAAGTACGATTTCGGATGTTAGATTAAGTCGCATAATTCTATTCGTTTTCTATTCCTTTAAAATATCTGTATGTACTAACCATCAGCTCGTCGGTAGCCGGCTCGTCGCATACGATAATACCATTTTCGTGCAATTGTAAGGCACTTACTGTTCGTAGTTGTGTTACAGGTCCTTCAATCGCGTCTTTCAAGGCACGGGCTTTGTTGTTGCCGTTGATAAGAATCATTACTTCGCGTGCGTCCATCACTGTTGCCACGCCCACGGTTAATGAGTATTTAGGCACATTGTCAACACAATTGTCGAAGAATCGTGAGTTGATGATACGGGTATCTTCGGTCAATGGCATCTTGCGGGTTCTTGAATTTAATGAAGAACCGGGTTCGTTGAAAGCAACGTGTCCGTCTACACCAACGCCACCGATAAAGAGGTCTATACCGCCTGCTTCCACAATCATTTTTTCATAGTTGGCACATTCCGCTTCCAAGTCTTCGGCATTTCCATTGAGAATGTGAATATTCTCTTTAGGACAGTTGATATGGTCGAAGAGATTGCGGAACATAAACGAATGATAGCTCTCGGGATGTTCTACGGGTAAGCCCACATATTCATCCATATTGAATGTTACTACATTTTCAAAAGAAACTCTACCTTCTTGATAGGCTTGCACCAATTTTTTGTACATGCCCATGGGTGTAGAACCCGTTGGCAATCCTAATACAAAAGGCTTCTCTTTTGTGGGATTTGCTTTATTGATACACTCTATTACATGCTCGGCTGCCCAAGCAGAAAGTTGATCGTAATCTGATTTTATAATTACCCTCATGGTGAATGATTTAGTTGAAATTTAATTTACTAAATGCAAATATAAAAACAATTCAAGACATAAACAAAAAAAAGGTTTTTATTTTCCTTAAAATACCTAAGAATGAGGAGCTTAAAACAGGGCTTTATCGCGATTGTCTGAAAGAGTGAATGGTGGTCTGTTTGCTGAGGGGAGTGAATAGGCGTTGTCAGGAGTTCACTTACTTCGTCAATAGGAGTTATCGGACATATGCTCTATTTCGGTGTTGTTCGTTAGCTTCCTTTCTATTCCCACTGACTCCTGTTGTTTCCTTCCCATGTTCCACTAACCTCTTTCCCTGCCTTATTCTTTTCTCTCATGTGTTCTGAAAACCAGGTAGGCTCCATCTGCTTCTATCTCGAAAGAGTTGCCAAGGGCTTCGTTGAGGGTGCCTTGCCACCATGTGCCAAATGCCCATGTGTCCCATTTCAACCCTTGGCTTTTGATGGTTGTGGCGGTAAAGTTGAAGATACTCACTTGCTGATGCTCAAAACTTTCAAACAGACCGTTGCCTATGGCGGGCTGAAAGTAGCCGTGGTCGGTCATAAGGGTGGGTTGAATGCCCAACTCTTGTGCGTATCTAACCATCAAACTGATGTTGGCTATAGTATGGTCTTCGCGTTTACCGGTGGCACCGAGATAAAGAATTTTCTTGAAACCTTTGTCCATGCAGAAGCGAGTGGCTTTGGTCAGGTC
>JALEWR010000177.1 GCA_022783515.1 Prevotella sp. | reverse complement strand
ATCTTGCATCAAAAATATGAAAAAGTTGAAAGGAAAAAGAACGTTTTTGTGCAGACAGATGAGCAGAACCAAGCTTGCTTGGGTTATGCCATGGCTAAACGTGTTGATGAGCTTGCGAGTAAAACGCACTTTTGAGGAACGAGAAAAGAACCTTTTAATTGACCAATGAGTATTGCTCCTTGTGCCTAAGGGTAAGCTATCATGCCTATAAACATTCCATAGCTGTAGCAAGCAGTTTGGCACTGGCAAATTTCGCAAAGATAAATAAGCCTATGATGATGGCAATCTCGGTGTAGATAATAGCGTTTAAGTGTAGGTAGGGCTTGTCGGTTTGTAAATCTGAATAGCGATTGAACAGACGAAATATGCCCAAGGCAATGAGTGGGCCAAGGAGTCCGCCTGCCAAAATATCACCGGGGTAGTGAACACCTAAATAGATGCGGCTATAAGAGTGGAGGATAGCCCAACCAAAGAGGAAGAAGGAGAGTGGTTTGAACCTAAATAATAAGGTACAGAGCGTAGCCAACATAAATGAATTGGAGGCATGGCAGGAAGGAAAACCAAAACTGCCGCCTGTATATTGATTGACGGTATGCACCAGATGGCTGATTCCGCTCTCGTCATTGGTGGGGCGGGGGCGTTCTATCAGGTTGCGAACAAGGCTGCCGCAGGAAGTGTCTGTTAGTATTAACGCCACGACAAACATGGCGATGATAAGGAAAAGCTGTTTTTTGAATCCCCATTGTCTTATACATGCTGTTAAGATAGCTATATACATTGGCACCCAAACCCATTTAGCGGATATAAGATAAATCCAACTATCGAAGAAAGGGTGATGGAGGGCGTTGAACCATAAGAATGCGTAGGTGTCTATTTCGTTGATTATTTCCATCGCATATCCTTATCTTGTGGCAATGTCATCATACAATTTCTGTAAGAATGCTTTTCCGTTGTTTACTGTTTTTTCCGTTTCTTTTCCTTTTGAAATAATCACTTTGTTACTCTCGCAATCGTAAAACACCGAGTCGTCTTTTGTCATCATGGCAAAGGCATTGGGTACGGTAGAGAACGCAAAGTGTGGCACACGCGGATTGAGAAGGTCTTTACTAAAGGTAAATTCATTGTAGGGCAGACGTAATTGCGACAAGAGGGTTGCGGCAATGTCTATTTGGGAACCATAGAAAGGTATTTTACCGCTACCCTTGACTGCTCCTCCCACCATGATGAGGGGGATGTGGTAGCGTTCAAAACTGTAGTTGTCCATCTGCTCGGGATAGCCTCCTTGGTGGTCAGCAACAAATACCACTAAAGTGTTTTGCCATGAAGACAGTTTGCGTAAAGCCTCCACAAAGTTGCCTAAGCAATGGTCGGTATAGGCAAAGGCATTGAGAATTTTGTTGCTATGTTTTTTGTAAGGCACCTCAAAGGGTTCATGACTACTGCTTGTCTGCACGATTTTTAAATAAGGTTTGCCTTGATGTTGTTTGATATCTGCCAATGCACGCTCGAAGACATACTCGTCGTGTACGCCCCATTTGCTAAGTCGCAGTTTTACATCAAAATCTTTGTCGGCAACAATACGCTCAAAGCCGGCTGTCGTGAGAAATGAACGCATATTGGTAAAGTCGGCATCGCCACCATAATAATATTGTAAGTCGTAACCCGCTTTTTGCATTACTTTAGGAAACATGGGCAACTTTTCTACCTTGTCGGTATGCTTCATGATGCTCATTGTGGGCTGTGCAGGATAGCCGGCGATGATCGATGCCAATCCTCTGTCTGTGCGGAAGCTATTGGCATAAAAGTTGGTGAAGGTTACGCCTTCAGTTGCATAGCGGTCTAAGTTAATGGCCATGTTTTGCAAACCACCAATGGTGTGCAAGAGCTTGTTAGAGAAACTCTCCAATATAACCAGCACCACATTGGGACGTTCTACGTTGAGGATGCGGTAAACGGCAGAGTCTCCACCGGCAGGAGTCTTGTCGAGAAGAGCTTCAAACAGCTTGTTGGCTTCTTCTTTGTCCAGCAACCGGTATTCTTTTTCTGCTTGTTGTGTGTGTGTAAATGAATACCCTAAACTAAACATGGGATTGATGGCTGCGTGGTTGATGGCTTGTACACCGCTGAAATATGCCTGTCCGATGTTCATCGTTGAGGTGGTCACTCCGCCTCTGATAGGCAAAATCAGTGCAGCAGTGGCTATCAATGTAACTAGCGAAGCCACCAATCTGTCGCCCAGATAGCCTCGTCCTTCGGGCAAACGGACGAGTGACCATTTTAAGAAAGCATAGATGAGTGAAGCCATGATAAGGAATACCACTATACCACCAATTGCAAACCATGGAGAAACACTCGCCATCGCGTCTTTGGGCGAACTGGTGAAATAGAAAATCGGTGTGGTATCTATTCTGAACCCCCAAAAGGCATAGAGGATGGCATCAATGACATGGATAAATGATATGAGCAGCGAGGCCAATAAAAAGTAGATGCGTTGCAAGCCGGCGATAATGTTTTTCCTCAACCAAACCGATAGAACAATGAGAAGGGCGGGAATGGCTGTAAGGTAGCCTGCTATGGAAAAGTCCATGGGAAGCCCATGTGCCATCACTTGTAAATAATCAACCGTGGTACAATTGCCGTAAACCTGACTATTATAAAGCATAAAAGCCGGTTTGAAAACTACTTGGATAAGTGTGAATATGATGAAGGTCAATGCAATGAACCCTACAAGTTTTAATTTATAGTGCGTTAGTTTGCGAACCATATACGCATGGTGTTTTAGGTAAATAATTGTAGTTGTGGCATTTGGAGTCATTTTTACGACTTCTCATCCCATTTTCTGCAAAGTTAGTTTTTTCTTGTTAAAAATCAGTGGAATAATGAAAAAAAGTGGTTTTGAAGAATCTCTTGGAGGCTTGTGTTTTATTATTTATAATAGTTTTCTTTAAGTTATTCAATATTTGAGTAAGCCATTAATCGGATTGGGTGGTTGAAATCGAATCTTTAAAAATTAGGTGATAAAGTGAGGATAGAATAAGAAATGAGGAGAAAAGTGTATTGGGCAATTTTTAAGATGATGGTATTAAAACTTGACAATGAATTTTCTTGTTCTAGCAAAATCATGTGAAGTGAGATAGAGGTTAATGCCATAAAAATAGGTTTCTTTCATTCTTTCTTGTTGCTCTCAATCGTTTTTGCTTGCAAAAGGATAACTCTGAGAAATGAAAAGTTATGCTTTTACCTTGCAAAAGGGTAGCTTTGATGATGCAAAAGGATGACTTTTAGACTGTAAAACGCAGGTTTTATGATGTGGATGCTGAAGGATGGTTTTTAAGTCGTTGATAATCAGTGATTCTTAAAACTTCATTATTGGCAGTCGTATGACGGTTTGCTTACTTCCACTGCCCTTCTTGGAGTGTGGAGAACAATGTTTTTATTGGTCAATTTCCCCACTTTTCGCTCAAGAAATATTACCTTTGTATTTCCAATCAATTTAAAATAACGATGATAGTTTGTATTGCAGAGAAACCAAGTGTTGCTAAAGATATTGCTGAGGTGTTGGGAGCTACTCACGCCTGCGATGGATATATGGAAGGAAACGGATTTCAAGTGACGTGGACCTTCGGGCATCTCTGTACCTTAAAAGAACCCAACGACTATCACGAAAATTGGAAACATTGGAGCCTGGGAGCATTGCCCATGATACCGCAACGTTTCGGTATTAAGCTCATTGAGGATAAGGGCATACACAAGCAGTTTGCCATTATCGAGCGGTTGATGCAGAATGCCACCGGCATTGTTAACTGTGGTGATGCCGGCCAAGAAGGAGAACTCATCCAACGGTGGGTCATGCAGAAGGCACAAGCTAAATGTGCGGTGAAGCGATTGTGGATATCGTCGCTCACACCGGAGGCTATCAAGCAGGGCTTTAATAGTTTGAAAGATCAAAGCGAGTATGATCCCTTATATTGGGCGGGCTTGAGTCGTGCCATTGGCGATTGGATTTTGGGCATGAATGCCACACGTCTTTATACGCTGAAATATGGTCAGAACCGACAAGTATTGAGTATCGGCAGAGTACAGACGCCCACTTTGGCATTGATTGTTAATCGCGATCGTGAGATTGCCAACTTTACTCCCGAGGCTTATTGGGTGCTTTCCACCATCTATCGCGACACGCTTTTCACGGCAACAAAGGGTAAGTTTACGAGTAAGGAAGAAGGAGAAAAAGCCTTTGCGACCATTGCCGACAAGCCTTTTGAAGTGATAGAGGTGGGCAAGAAAAAAGGGACGGAAGCACCGCCCCATCTTTTCGACCTTACTTCTTTGCAGGTGGAGTGTAACAAGAAATTTGGTTTTTCGGCAGAAACAACCCTCAATCTCATTCAGACATTATACGAACGCAAGCTGACAACCTATCCTCGTGTCGACACACAGTTCCTTAGCGACGATATTTATCCTAAGTGTGCAAGCATTCTTCGAGGGATAAAAGGCTACGAATCATTGGTTCAACCCCTTCCGCTTGATAAGCTCAATAAAAGTAAGAAAGTGTTCGACAATTCCAAAGTGACCGACCACCACGCCATCATTCCAACGGGTGTGCCGGCTCAATATCTGTCGGATATGGAGCAAAAGGTGTACGACCTCATCACCAAACGATTTATTGCGGCATTTTATCCCGATTGTAAGTTTTCTACAACCACGGTCTTGGGTAAGGTGGAAGATGTGGAATTGAAGGTGTCGGGCAAAGAAATCTTGGAGCAAGGTTGGCGTGTTGTCTATACCGTTGAGGCAGAAACAAAAGAAGAAGAGGACGGAAAGACAGACGATAAAGAACGAACCTTGCCCACATTTGTTAGAGGTGAGAGTGGGCCGCATACGCCTACGCTTTCCGAAAAATGGACTACTGCTCCCAAACATTATACTGAAGCCACCCTGTTGCGAGCAATGGAAACGGCCGGTAAGTTTGTGGAAGACGAGGAATTGCGTAACGCCATGAAAGAGAATGGGATAGGTCGCCCTTCTTCGCGTGCCGGTATCATCGAGACTTTGTTTAAACGTAAGTATATCAAACGTGAACGAAAGAATCTTGTAGCGACAGAAACGGGAAAGGAATTAATCGACTTGATACACGAAGAACTACTTAAAAGCAGTGAGCTAACGGGTATTTGGGAGAAGAAATTGCGTGATATTGAGCATCGAAAATACGATGCCGCCAGGTTTATTAATGAATTGAAAGAGCAGATAACTGCCATTGTCAATCAGGTGCTGAGCGACAATACATCGCGTAGAATTACGCATATAGCTGAAGAGGATATCAAGAAAGTGGTGGCTAAGAAAAAGGCATCTGTTGCTAAGAAGCGTACAGCCACTGCCCAACCGGCCACTCCGGCATCTGTTACTTCCAACAATTTGGTGGGACAACCCTGTCCTTTGTGCAAAGAAGGCCATATCATTCAAGGTAAAACAGCATATGGCTGCAGCAACTGGAAAAATGGTTGCACCTATCGTTTGCCTTTTTCTGAACAGTAATGTACGCTTGATGACTGACGAAAAACTTTTATATTATCGTTTGATGTTCGTCGGAAATGTGTATCCGCTGCATCATCCTGTTGGTACAATAAAAAAGTTCTGCCTATGATATTTGTCAATCAGGACAATACAAACATAGGCAGAACCTTTAAAATTTTATAAGTCATTATTGGAATTTCTAATCTAAACAATGACTGTCATCAAGTGTTTATCTTGCAAGTTTACTCAACTTTTCTCTCAGTTTCAATGCTTTCTTTGCAGCATTCACTTGCTTTTTCAATTCTTTATATCTTTGCTTATATTGCTTTTCTGTTCTTTTGGCATCATCGTACGCACGTTTAGCCGACTTCATATCTGCATTGGCGTTCTTCATCATCGTTTCAGCGTCACGCATTTGTGATTCTGCCGTAGCCAAATTTGCTTCTAGTTGTTGGCGTGGAATGGTGCGATAATAAGAACTTTTGCCATCATCGGCGTTAGCAACATGAATATTAATGAGTGTCAGGAATAATGCACTGAATAATAATTTTTTCTTCATTTTCTAATAACTATTGAATGATTAATGTGTAAATGGCAAGTATATCTCTCTTTAAAAACTCTCTATTGATAGCTTGCCCATCTTTATCTGTTTACAAATATACGCAAAATGTTTGACATATACAAACTTTTGTTTGTCTATTCTGCTGTTTCTGTACTTTCGGTTGTTGAAGTTTCAGACAGACTCTCTTTTGCTTCGACCGCGGTTGTGGCAGCCTCTTGTTGTTTGATTGCTCGTGCCACTCTTCTTTTGATGTTCATAATCTTAAAGGCATTGGCACATTCAATCACTCCATAGAGTATCATAGCCCAACCCAAAACGAAAAGAGGTGTTTCGGTTAACCAGTTAGGACGAAGAATGGCAATTAATCCGATGATGAACACCAAGCATGGCATCACCCAAAAAATAACACCCACTCTGCCTAGTCTTACAACGCTTGCCAAGGCAAAAAACTGCCCTAAAGCACCTAAAAGAAGAATCGCTCCCAATATAAGTAAGGTGAAATTGACCACTAAATTGGGGGCTAATGCCAAGGCAATGCCAAGAAACAAGCTGCCCACACCGGCAATGGGGAAGGAGGGACGGTCGTTGCTGATATCTTTACCTTGTTCGTTGAGCATCATATCAGGATTGCTTACTCGCTTACTGCCATAATAAACAATGCACGAGATGAGACCCGACAAGAAGAAGATAACACCAATGGCGATGGTTAGCCATGTAACTGTTTCCTGACGATATAGAATTAATAATGCTCCGACAAGAATGGCTGCGAAAGCACGGAAGAATGAGGTTTGAATAATTTTCATCTGCTATTATTTTTTACAAAATTACAAACTATCTTCTATAGAAACAATTTATTTTACTCGAAATAGCATCTACATCTGATAGTTCGCATAAAAAAGAGGAAGCATTCTCAACGAATGCGTCCTCCTCATTTTTAAATAACTCTCTAACTTGTACAAAAGGTAATTTCTCTAAATTACAAATACATTGAATGTTTATCGTATTTTACATCATTTGTCTTCTTATCTGCGACCACCGAAGCGACCTCCGCCACCTGTGCTTTCGCCACCGGATGAAGAGCCTCCGCCAAATCTTCCTCCGCCACCGCTTTGTACTGAACCGCCTCCGAAGTTACCTCCTGACATGGAGGGAGAAGAAGAACGGGTGGTTGGCATTTGACGGTTAGATGAAGAACCGTAGTCGCTGCGTGAGCCTCCAAAGCGTCCGCCACCCATCGAACCTTGGTTGGAAGGTGTCGAAACGGTTGAGCGTGTGCTGCTCGGGCGTGAGAGGGTATTGTCGTTTGAATATCTGTCGGCACTTCTTCTGATACCGCCAAAACGTCCACTGTTGCCTTCATTGTTCACATCATTGCTGTTGCCATAGCTGCGTGTACGGTTTTCGTATCCGCGGTTGACATCATTGTTTCTTCTTGCAC
>JALEWR010000164.1 GCA_022783515.1 Prevotella sp. | reverse complement strand
AATAACAATATTGCCCAACAAGCAGAAATGACTACTGCTGTTACAGCCCAGTCTATTCAAGAACAAATCACCCTACTCTATTTTCAGATTTTATATGCCCAAGAAGCTATTGTTGTTAACAAAGAGAGTTTGGCTACCAGTATAAAAAATGAGGAAAGGGGTAAGGAAATGTATCAAGTAGGCAAGATTAGTAGAGCCGATTTGTCTCAACTCAAAGCTCAAAGGGTACAAGATGAATATAATATTGTTGCATCTGAAAGTAGCTTAAACGACTATAAGCGACAACTCAAACAAATTCTTGAAATCACCAATAATGAGGATTTCAATATTGTTACACCTCCAACAACTTCTCAAGAAGCTTTGCAAGATATTCCTGCGGTTCATGCTGTTTATATGGCAGCTATCGAACATCGCCCTGAAATGAAACTGGCCCAACTGGCAATAGAAGGAAGTGATATCAATATAAAAATGGCAAAGTCGTTAAATATGCCTACTATCGGACTCACCGGCACTGTTGCAACCAACACGCATTCACTAGATGATAACTCATGGGGCAAGCAAATAAAAAACAACCTTTATAGCAGTGCAGGTGTAAGCCTAAATATTCCGTTGTTTGATAATAGAAACAAAAAAACAGCATTAAATAAAGCTCTGATTGATAAAGAGAATAATCAACTTGACTTAAGAAATAAACAAACAGTTCTCTATGCCAACATTGAGAATTATTGGCTACAAGCAACAAACAATCAAAACAAGTATAAAGCGGCATTGGTCAATGTGAAAAGCGAAAGCGAAAGTTATGAATTGTTGAGCGAACAATTTAGATTGGGACTCAAGAATATTGTCGAACTAATGACAGGAAAAACTCGTCTCATCACAGCTCAACAAAACGAACTGCAGAGCAAGTATCTAACCATCCTGCATATCAACCTGCTTCATTTTTACCAAACCGGGCAACTGAAGTAGGACGTACAAACAAACAACTCTTGTTTACTACGGCTATATCCATCATCTCCTACATTTCTCTGTCTCAATTCGTATTCCTGCGTTTTGAGTTTCAACTTTTTATCTGTAATTTTGTGGTATAACATTATACAATCGTCATGAGAAGATTTTTTATCTCCCTATTTTTAGTTGCATATACTTGTATTATTTCTGCTCAAACAGTCAATGCGAAGTTTCAAACTTATATCAATCAACACAAGGACTTAGCCATCTTAGAAATGCTCAAGTATCGCATCCCTGCCAGTATTACATTGGCTCAAGGACTCTTAGAGAGTGCAGCAGGACAGAGCGAATTGGTGAGAAAGGGTAACAACCACTTCGGTATTAAATGTCATGATTGGTTGGGAGCAAGAACTTATCACAACGATGATGAAACCAACGAATGCTTTAGAGTATACAATAATGCTAAAGAGAGTTATGAAGATCACAGTAAGTTCTTGAAAAGGCCACGCTATCAACGCCTCTTTTCCTTATCTCCTACAGATTATAAAGGTTGGGCTCATGGATTGAAAGATTGTGGTTATGCAACCAATCCTCGCTATGCCCATCAATTGATAGGCATTATAGAACTTTACAAACTTTATCAATTCGACACCGCTACAACTTACGACAAGTTCATGGCAGAACATGCAGGTTCTAATCAAATGTCGCCTCGCGATTTGCGTTTGCACCCCATACATATCTATAACAAGAACTATTACTTGACAGCTCGCAATGGTGACACCTTTCAATCACTGGGAAAAGAACTCAACTTATCCTATAAATCATTGGCAAAAAACAATGAGCGACATTATCAAGATCAGCTCAAAGAGGGTGAGATTATCTATCTAAAGAAAAAGCAGAAGCGTGCAGATAAGGCATTTATGAAACGCCCTCACCAAGTAAAACCAGGTGAAAGCCTTTATAGCATTGCACAAATGTATGGCATCAGATTGAAAAGCCTCTACAAGTTGAATGGCTTTACCCCTGACCATCAGATTTATGTGGGTGAACTTATTTTCTTGTATTAAGCTGCCATCAATTCAATATAACTTTACAACAATCGTATATTGATGACCCGTTTGCCAAAGATATTATTACTTATATGTTTACTCCTGCCTGCCAGTTTTTTAGATGCTTCTGCACAACAAAAGACCGACAGTAGGACGTTGGGCATGGCAATTGATTATTTTCAAAGTGGAAAATATCATGAAGCTATCGTTTTGTTCAATAAACTTGATAAGGAATATGAACTCAACCCTAGGTTTTTGGCATATATGGGGGTATGCTATTTTTATATAGAAGAATATAAATCAGCATGCAAATATCTGCTTCAGCAACTGCCCAAGTTGCATGTTTTCTCACCAGCTGAACAAACTTTATATTATGCTACTTGTGCAGAAAGCTCCTTCATCTTAGAAGAATATGCACAAGCCATTGACCTTTTTCGCCAAACAACACAGCTATGTCGTGAGGAAGAAAAAGGAGATTGCTTCTACAAAATAGCCCTTTCTTATTCCACTTTGGAACAATACGACAGTGCCTACCATTATCTTTCTCAAGCAAAAGACAATTACCGGCACTTCCAAGGCAAATATACCACGACAGCTCGCATGGCACAAATCGAGAAAATGATGGTAGGTTGTAAGATGAAAATAGAGCAGAAAGATTCTATTCCACCACTAAATCTGCCATAACATTTCTATCTATATCGGACAGACCATGCCGTTTAAGTAGTTCATCGTCATTCAGCCAACATTCTTTTAAGAAGGTTGCAACCGACTTATTCCCGATATTACTGCGGCGAACAAATGTTTTAAACGATTCTACAGCATCGGTTATCTTACTCAACAACCATTGACAATAAGCGGTGTGTAGATAGTCGTTGGGAACGATATTAATAGCTCCATTCATAATCTTTTGAAAGATAACTTCTGCCTCTGCCAAATGGTTCAGCATCATCTGCCCCCAAGCCAAGGCACGAAGCACAGATAAGTCGTGGGGATATTCGTATTCCAGCTTAAACAAAAGAGCGACACCTTCGTCTATATGCTCGTTTCTAATACGCGAAATACATAAGTTTAAAGCTATATTCTTATCTGTCGGCAACAGCTCATACAATTCTTCATAACAACGTTCTGCCACATCGAAGTCGTCTACATAGAAGCTGGCTTGTGCCAATCCCTTTAGTGCCGAAACATCGTGCGGTGCTTGTTTGAGTATTTTTTCGTATAAAACTTGTGCTTTGAAATAATCTTTATTGTGCAAAGCCGTAATTGCCTGTAAGTTATACACTTCAACATCTTCTGCCAATGGCAGTAGGGCAAAGAGTTTTTTCATCCAATCATACTTCTTTCTTCGTAAGAAGAAGCGTCCTAACTCTTTTAGTTGGCCCGCCATGTCTTCCACCTTTATCAAACCATTCATCAAGAAGAAACCTCGACTGACATGGACGTCCAAGGTAAAAGGATCGTTAAAACAATGCCTGATATGTGCCACTCTGAAAAAGCGATACATGTCTTGCAGATACATTCTTCGCAGATAAGCCGGTTTCTTTTGTTCCTCCTGTGACTCGGCATTGGCAAAGACGGCATCGCTACCCATCATTTCTCTCACATTCGCAGGTATCTGCTGAATGACAGTGGACATGGCTAAAGCAAACGAATATTTATCGGAATGGCAGAAAGGGCCTGTCTCGAACAGATTATTGATAAAGCTACTCCCCTCCATACCGGCAATGGGTGTGAGTTCGGGATGGGCCGGATAGAATGGACAAAACCAGTTGTTGATGCGTTGAAAAAAGGGGAAACGCTTCATCTGAGAAAAACCACCAAAATAGATATCCGAGCCTTTCTTTTGCATCTCCTGCATCCGATGATAACTCTTTTCCAAGTTCTCCATCGCTTGTTCCGATGATTCGGGGTGCAGAATATCCTGCAAAGGGTCTTCCCCCGTCTCGGTAATGATATTCAAATTATGACCTTTCATCAGATTAGGCATAATCTCTTGTTGTATCTCTGCCGTATCTTTTTCGGCATCCATACAATAAACCATCTGTATTTGTAATTCCAAAAGGTCTTGCTTTACCTGCTCCGCCTGCAGCAATTCATTCACTTCCTCCTTTATTTCATGAAACAGCAATTCTTCGCCATGCGGCAAAGTCAAGGCCCAACCTACTAATGCACGCTGCCTGATGTTTTCGTCCAACGAACGGCTGTAGACATGAAGCAGCATCAAAAACTTGTTAGTGTCGAACACTTGCAGTAAAGAGAGCATCACTGCACTCACCAAAAGTTGTGCATCCACACTGTCAATAGTAGGCGATAAGAGGAGTTCTTGATAAGCCTCTCTTGTTTTTACGCTCCATTGATGCCCCATCATCAGTTGATAAAAAAGGGAGGTCATCAGTTCATGATGTTCCCGATAGATTTTAGCTTGCGCCTCTTTATTGTTCCCTTCCAATGACAGAAAAGCCACATCTTGTACAAATGCTTCTAAACGTGAGCGTACAATGTCGGCTGAAAGTTCGCCATCAGCAAAGACCGAAGAATAACTTAATCCTGAATTCTTACGCTTTTTCAGTGTCATCATTCCATCTGCATAAAGGCGATAACACTTTTGCAAAAGCGAAAAATACACGTCATTACGCTGTGGATCACTATAGCCTTTCAGCATAAATTCCTTCATCAAGGCATAGTTAGACGCTATTTCTTCATATCGTCCTTCAAATTCGGGCAAAGACGAACTGTCAAGAAAAGATTTGAGCCGCATTAAAGCACCGCCTAAATCTTTCTCTACAGTCAATAAAGTGATGATATCTTCGTTCATAATTATTTTAAATTCAAAAAGCGGCGTGCCGCTTCAATATCTAATTGTCGGGGTTTCAAAACATGATGAAAATGCATGCGAGGCAAGGCTTTTATATCCCTTTCTGTCAGTCCGTAATACTTCTCCAACACACCGATATAATGTTCAACTGTATATTGATTTAAAGAATCGCAAGCTTCATTATAAACCTTAATCAATTGTTCTAATCCATTATTATTTAGTTTTTTATCTAATTCTTTTTTATTAAAAGCTATAACCCCCATCATCATATCTTTTCCCTCGGTGTCATACACCTTTTGGCATTGTCTCAAACGAGCTTTTGTGGAATAAGGTTCGGATAACCATACGGCATCAATCTCATTGTTTTGCAACATCTTCCATCGCACATTCAAGTCGTTGAGCTGTACTCTAAACACCTCGTTCTTAGGCTTTGCTTCCTTCACTACCCTGTCTGTCCAATAGTCGGTACCTGAAAAGCGGGTCATGCCCACCATTTTTTCTGACAGCTGTTGAATGGTCTTGATGCGTGCAGTCTTGTTGGTATAAAGTTGCCACGAAAGAGAAGTAGAGGAAAAATAAGTGAGATGGGGTAATTTCTGTTTGATTCTCTCCATCCGAACCAAATCGCTCACCACGCCCTGTACATGTCCTCGCAAAATTGCAGTATCTCCATCCATCTGCGATGGGTACATCTTCAGTTCCACATCCAAGCCTTCTTGCGTCAACAACCCTTTGCTCTCTGCCCAATAAAGGGGTAAGCAATCGAAAGTAGGCAAGGTTGCAATGACCACTGCATTAGAACTTTTGGGCTTTGCAACTGACGCTTGCACATCACTTTTCTTATCGTTGCCACAAGCAAAAATAAACGATAAGGCTGCAAAAAATAGAATACGATTGATATAATTCATTTCTTTGGTTCTTCCTTTATATTATCTATAGGATAATTAAGCCATATATCCCAAGGGCTGTCATCACTATTTCATCTTCTGATTTATCCTCCCACCAAACTCTATAGTTTGAATTGATATACATAATAGCCTAATTTGCTTTCTTGCAAATATCATTTTGTCGACTCATCTTCGGTGAAACACATTGTTACTTGCCCTTTTATCATATATGCAAAAATAGCAATATTTTTTTGTATCGAACAAAAGAATGTGTAATTTTGTGATGTTATGGCAAAAGACAAGATAGCATATGTTTGTACTCATTGTGGGTATGAAGCAAGCAAATGGATGGGTAAATGTCCCGGATGCAACCAATGGAATACGTTTAAAGAATTTCGTATGGCGGCCTCCGTTGCAGGAATATCCACAGGAAAGATGGTACAAGCCATACTGCCCAACGAAAAAAACAGCAATAAACCTTTGCCCATATCGCATATTGAGGTAGAAGACGAACCACGAATCGACCTACACGACGACGAGTTGAATAGAGTGTTGGGCGGTGGCTTGGTGCAAGGTTCTATCGTATTGTTGGGCGGTGAGCCGGGAATAGGCAAGAGTACTCTGGTGCTGCAAACTATTCTTCGGGTACCAGAAAAACGCATTCTCTATGTTAGTGGTGAGGAAAGTGCTCACCAATTGAAAATGCGTGCCGACAGAATTGAGAAAAACGCGACGGACAATGTCATCGTATTGTGCGAAAACTCGTTGGAAAACATATTGACACATTTGTCGGATATTCAACCCGACATCGTTATTATCGACTCTATACAGACCATCCAGACATCTGCTGTTGAGAGTTCTCCCGGCAGCATTGTGCAGGTAAGAGAGTGTGCCTCCATCCTTCTAAGATATGCCAAGACCACCTCTACCCCCGTACTCCTTATTGGACATATCAACAAAGATGGTGTATTGGCAGGTCCGAAGATTTTGGAGCATATTGTAGACACCGTACTTCAATTTGAAGGCGACCAACATCATATTTATCGTATCTTGCGTTCTAATAAGAATCGCTTTGGTTCTACTTCCGAATTAGGTATTTACGAGATGCAGCAAAATGGGTTAAGACCAGTGTCAAACCCGAGCGAAATGCTGCTCACCAACGAACATGAAGGTTTGTCGGGCATTGCTATCAGCTGTGCAATAGAAGGCGTTCGCCCTTTCTTAGTAGAAACGCAAGCCTTGGTTTCCACTGCAGCTTATGGCACACCGCAACGCAGTAGCACCGGCTTTGATCAGCGACGATTGAACATGCTCTTAGCGGTTTTAGAGAAAAGAGTGGGTTTTAAGCTCATTCAAAAAGACGTATTTGTGAACATTGCGGGAGGATTTAGAGTTACAGACTTAGCAATGGACCTCAGTATTATTGCTGCCGTACTATCAAGTAATGTAGATACGCCCATTGATAGTGATTGGTGTATGGCGGGAGAAGTGGGCTTGAGCGGTGAGGTTCGTCCTGTGAATCGTATCGAACAGCGTATTGCAGAGGCTGAAAAATTAGGTTTTCAGAATATCATCATTCCCAAAAATAACCTCGCGGGCCTGGATACAAGCAAATATAGCATCAAGATTCATCCCGTAAGAAAGGTGGAAGAAGCATTAAGAATATTATTCGGATAAAGTTTTATACATTCATTATAATGAAAGATTCGATTATTATTGTTAGTGGTGGTATGGACAGTATCACCCTACTTTATGAAAAGCAGGATAACATTGCCCTTGGCATTTCTTTTAATTATGGCAGCAATCACAATGCAAAAGAAATTCCTTTAGCTCAGAAACATTGTGAAAAGTTAGGCATTCCTCATATTGTCATCGACTTAGATTTTATGCAGCAACACTTTAAGAGTAGTTTGTTGGAAGGTGCAGAAACCATCCCCAACGGAGCGTATGATGAAGAAAATATCAAGTCGACCGTTGTTCCCTTTCGCAATGGCATTATGCTTTCCATCGCAGCAGGTGTGGCAGAGAGTCGTCAACTCAACAAGTTGTTGATTGCCAATCATGGCGGAGACCATTCTATCTATCCCGACTGTCGGCCTGACTTTATCCAATCAATGAGTTCGGCCATTTCTGCCGGCACCTTTCAAGATATAGAGATAGATGCCCCTTATACCCACCTGACCAAAGCCGAGATTGCCTTGCGAGGCAGGAAAATAGGCATCGATTACTCCGAAACATGGTCGTGCTACAAGGGAGGCGACATTCATTGCGGCACATGCAGTACTTGTCGGGAGCGAAAAGAAGCGTTAGAAGCCGCCAAGATTGATGATAATACACTTTATTTAGAGTAGGTGAAATAGATGATTGGGGGCAAGTGAATGGCATAACTCCCCTACCTTTTATAAAAGAAAACAATATTTTGTGAGGGTGAGCCAATGGAAATTAAGAAAAGAGAAAATGAACTTTTCATGACAAATAATTCTTCTTTACTAAATTAATGGCTGACGCTTATTACAAAAAACACTAAAATGATGATAAATTAAGGCGTATGTCAAGATTAATCAGTAACTTTGCGTAAACGTAAAATCAACATTTAATTATATAGTAAGATATGAAAATAGATCAATTCAACTTTGCCGGTAAAAAGGCAATTGTTCGTGTAGACTTTAACGTTCCATTGGACGAGAATGGACATGTAACAGATGATACCCGTATTCGTGGTGCATTGCCCACTTTGAAAAAGATTCTTGCTGACGGTGGTGCTGTGATTATGATGAGCCACATGGGTAAACCTAAGGGCAAAGTGAACGCTAAATTTTCACTCTCTCAGATTGTTGAAAAGGTATCAGAGAACCTCGGTGTAGCTGTGAAATTTGCTGACGACTGTGGTAAGGCAGGAGAAGCTGCTGCAAGTTTGCAAATGGGAGAAGCTCTCTTGTTGGAAAATCTCCGTTTCTATGCTGAAGAAGAAGGCAAGCCCGTAGATGTGTCTAAAGAAGATCCTGCTTTCGACGAAGCAAAGAAAGCCATGAAAGAAAGTCAGAAGGAGTTTGCTAAGATTTTGGCGTCATACGCTGACGTTTATGTAAACGATGCTTTCGGTACTGCACACCGTCGTCATGCTTCAACTGCTGTCATTGCCGATTACTT
>JALEWR010000160.1 GCA_022783515.1 Prevotella sp. | reverse complement strand
ATCAGCATCCATATATGGTACGCGAGCTGCATGGGGTGTGATTTTGATTACAACCAAACAAGGAGCAAAGAATGAAAATGTAAGAGTGTCTTACTCCAACAACTTCGCATGGAATACTCCCACTCGCATGCCCCAACTGGCATCTGCTGTAAATAATGCCCAATTTATTTGGAATGTCATGCAGCGTGAAGGTGTTACGCAAAAATCGAATATTGGCTATACTATCGATGAGTATGCTATTAAAAAAATTAAGGAATGGGACAATAAGTATGGACAAATGTCGAACGAAGCATTGGGCGAAATGCAAGAAGGACGCGACTTTGAGATTATCAATGACAAGACCTACTTCTACCGCTCGTTCGACCCCATCAAGGAGTTTACCCGTAAATGGACACCTCAACAAAATCATAATTTATCGGTAACAGGCGGCAGTAAGAATACCACTTATAACATCAGCTTGAGCTACTTGGACCAAAAAGGTGTGATGAAGTTCAACTCCGACCAATATAATCGTTATACATTGCACAGCAATATCACAACCAACGTGCGTGATTGGTGGAAAGTGCGTGCCAACCTTTTGATGACTCGCACTAAGAATGACGAGCCTTATCGCTTTACTTCGGGGCAATACGACGCTTGGTTCTACCTACTCCGCTGGCCAAGATGGTATCCCTATGCCGACTATCAAGGTCGTCCTTTCCGTTCTGCAGTTACTGATATCAAGCATGGAAATCGTGAAAATGTCACCTCTACTTATATAAGAGCCAATTTAGGAACAGAGATTAACCCCTTCAAAAACATGGCGGTTAACTTCGATTACACCTTTGCTTATATCAACGATGCTCAAAAACGCAATGGTGGAACAATCATGGCATACAATATGTTTGCAAGTCAGCCATTCAAAGAATATACCGATATTTATCAGAAGTCGGGCGACCGTGCCGTACAAAGCAGTAAGTACACGCTACAAAACATCTTTAAGGCATACGCCACTTATACCTTCGACTTCAACGAGAAGCATAATTTTAAGGTGATGGCAGGTTTCGATGCTGAAACAAGAGAGCGTTTTTCTCATTATTCAGAGCGTCAAGTGCTGATTAACGAGTTGCAGCCTGAGATTGCGTTGGCTACAGGAGACCAATACTCTTTCAACTCTGCGTATAGCTTCCACAACGACTTTGCTGCAGCAGGTTTCTTCGGTCGTATCAACTACGATTATCTTCAAAAGTATCTTTTCGAGATGAACGTCCGCTACGATGGTTCTTCTCTCTTCCCAGCAGGTAAGAAATGGGCAGTCTTCCCCTCATTCTCTGCAGGATGGCGTGCATCTGAAGAGAAGTTCATGGACTGGGCAAAACCTGCTCTTTCCAACTTAAAGCTAAGAGGTTCTTGGGGAACTATCGGCAATCAAGACGTGAGTGCATTCTCATTTATCTCTCGTATGGAGTCTAACAACTCCGGTTGGGTGGTTGACGGAAAGCAACTCTTATCATTAGGAGCCCCATCGGTTGTATCTCCCATCTTGACATGGGAACGTGTAACTACACTCGACTTTGGTTTTGATGCTGCATTTTTTAACAACGATTTGACCGTTACTTTCGACTGGTATAAGCGTGTAACTTCTGATATGCACACTGCAGGTGAAGCACTTCCCGTTACCTTTGGTGCAAAAGTTCCTAAGATGAATTATGGTGAACTCACCGGTCATGGATTTGAATTGGGCGTTAACTATCAACATCAATTCAAAAACGGATTGGGTATTTCATTAGGTGCGTCACTCGCACATGTAACCGAGAAAGTTACCAAATATAACGCTCAAGACCGCAATATCAACGGAACCTATGAGGGCAAACGCTTAGGTGAGATATGGGGTTACGAAACCGACCGCCTATTTCAAGCTGACGACTTCACCGCAGATGGTAAGTTGAAAGAAGGAATTGCCAAACAAACCAAATTTGAAAGTGGCAGCTTTAAGTTTGGTCCAGGTGATGTTAAATATAAAGACCTTAACAATGACGGTGAAGTGAACTATGGTTCTAACACCGTTGAGAATCATGGCGACTTGAAAGTGATAGGTAATTATCTGCCCAACTTTGAATATAGCTTTACCTTAGGAGCATCTTATAAAGGCTTAGATTTCAGCATGTTCTTCCAAGGAGTGGGCAAACGCGATTTCTGGGCAGGTGGTGCTGTGGCTATACCCGGTGGAGGTTCGGGCTATATGGACTCTGCCTTTGAACATCAGATGGATTATTGGACACCCGAAAACACTGACGCCTTCCATCCAAGAGCCACCAATATGTCGTGGGTTGCTGACGGTAAGAACTTTTTAAAACAAACACGCTATTTGGCCAACATGGCTTACTTGCGTTGTAAAAACCTCACTGTGGGTTACACACTCCCCGCACAATGGATGAAAAAGATTTACTTGCAAAGCTGTCGCATCTACTT
>JALEWR010000145.1 GCA_022783515.1 Prevotella sp. | reverse complement strand
ATGGTCGCGGCAATTTTATGGGCATCAGCAAGGGAGAGAAATACATCAACAGAAAAACAATATACTCATTTATTCAACAATAATGAAAAATCGTTTACACCTTATATATATAAGTGTATTACTAACAGTCTGCACAGCATTGCTCAACGGCTGCGGTCAGCAGCTACAACAGAATCATGGCGAGAGCAATGGAGAGACATATATCCAACAAGGGGATACGGTATATAGAGGCGGTATGCAAAGAGGCAAGCCCCACGGATTTGGCATATTGACGGTGGGCGACAGCTTGATATATGCCGGTGAGTGGCAACACGGAAAGCGAGAAGGAAAGGGCTTTAGTCGTGACTCTATGGGCAGAAAAGTAGTAGGAAAGTGGAACGCCGATACGCTGGTTTCGGGTAGAAGGGACGACGGTGTGAAGGTTTATCAAGGTGGTTTTAACAAAAAGATGGAAGCCACAGGACATGGAATAGAAGAAAACGCTGAGGGCGACTACTACGAAGGCCACTGGACACACGACCAAAGGGACGGGCAAGGCTTTGCCTTAGAAGGTAGAAGACATATCGAAGTGGGTGAATGGAGGGCAAACCGGCACTTAGGACAGCGAGTGAAATATTCCTCTGAACGTATCTATGGTATCGACATATCGAAGTATCAACATGTCATAGGCAAACGCACCTACCCCATCGATTGGAAGAAATTGAGAATTATTCACTTAGGCGACGCCAGTAAAAAGACCATCAACGGCAAGGTGGACTACCCCATATCGTTTATCTATATCAAGTCGACCGAGGGCAGTACCTTGCTCAATCCCTTCTATCATGCCGACTATCGAGCAGCCCGAGCCCATGGTTATCATGTAGGGACCTATCATTTCTTTTCCATCCACTCATCGGCCGAACAGCAGGCACGCCATTTTTTGAAACACTCGAAGATAGTAAAAGGCGATTTTCCGCCTGTGCTAGACGTAGAACCCAGTCATGAACAGATAAAAAAGATGGGTGGTGCAGAAGTGATGTTCGCACGCATCAGAACTTGGTTGAAAATCGTTGAGCAGCAGACAGGCATTCGTCCGGTTTTATATATCAGTCAGATATTTGTCAATAAATACCTCCCTCTCGCTCCCGACATCAAACAAAATTATGATATTTGGATTGCCCGCTACGGCGAATACAAGCCCGATGTGCGGTTGCTATATTGGCAGTTGGGACAAGACGGACGAGTGAGTGGCATTCGGGGTTATGTAGACATTAATGTGTTTAACGGCTACCGAGATGCCTATGATGAGTTTTTGGAAAATTATGAGATAAAGAAGTAAAACAGGAGAGATGCTATGAATAAGTGCTACTTACCACTTTCCATAGTAACAAAATTGAAATCAAAAAGCAATGATTCTTTCATTTGTTATACTTGTTCAATTAAATAATATTACCGAAATTTGCAAATATAACATATACCGATATCAAGATGTGGAATAAAACAGCTCTTAGCTTATGTTTATTGGCTTGCACTTTACAAGGTGAGGCACAAAATGAAAAGGCAGTAGATTATACTCCGAAAATCAATGGTACGATAAGAGCAAAATATGAGTATCAACCCGAAGACAATAAGGGACGCTTTGAGGTAAGAAATGCTCGAGTGAGCGTGCAAGGAAATGTAGCCAAGAATGTTTCGTATAAAGCAGAAATCGACTTAAGCGATGAGGGGCGTATCCGAATGTTGGACGCCTTTACGTCTATCAAGCCCTTTCCCAAGACCTCCTTTCTCCTTGGTCATACACGCGTACCCTTTACCATCGACGCCCATCGTTCTCCCCACCTCCGCTATTTTGCCAATCGCTCGTTTATTGCCAAACAGATGGGCAGTGTGCGAGATGTGGGCTTTGTAGCGTCCTATCAGTCGAGCTTCCTTATCCCCATTCAGTGGCAGGCGGGTATCTTCAATGGTTCGGGGTTGACCTCTCAAAAAGATTATTGGACAGGCAGCCTCAACTATTCGGTCAAAGCTCATCTATTCTTTCCAAAAGGCTGGAACGTGGTATTGAGTACGCAGCAGGTAAATCCGATGGACGTTAAGATAAGGATGTATGATGCCGGTGCTTACTACCATGCGAAGGGCTGGCACGCTGAAGTGGAATATATGTATAAGCATTATGAGAAGGATGCTTTTCCTACCTCGCATGCCCTCAATGCCTTCCTTTCTTATGATATCCCACTCAAGAGAAACTTCTTTTCTAAAGTATCGCCTTTGGTGCGTTACGACTATATGTCGGATAATAGTAATGGTCTGAAATATAAAGATGAAAAAGAAGACAAGACGGGCAGCTTGGTGATTAACGACTATAAGCGTTCTCGTATCACTGGCGGTGTAACGTTGAGTATCGACAAACCTTTTGTCTCGGATATCCGCATCAACCATGAAAAGTATTTTTATAGAAAAGATGCCTTGGTAAAAGTATCAGAGAAAGATAAGTTTGTGATTGAAGTGATGACGAGATTTTAATATCAGTTCGGATAATTTGGAGTGGAGGTTGAAGAGGTAACGAGTTCGGCTATCAACTTAACCCGACCTTGGGTTTATTCAAAAAAATAAAGGACATCCATCGCCGTGGCGACAGATGTCCTTTATCTTTCTCGGCTGTTCACTCTTAATAGATGCGTCAGCCAAGTTGTTCCGCAATGATTATTCAGCGTTCAAAGTGAAACGTTTGAAGCCTACAACAGTCAAATCCTTGTCTGCAGCCTTCAAATAGTCGCTCACTGTGAGCTTAGAATCTTGGATAAACTCTTGATTCAACAAGCAAGAGTCTTTGAAGAATTTAACCATACGACCGTTAGCAATGTTTTGAATCATTTGCTCGGGCAAGTTAGCTGCCTTTTGTTCAGCAGTTTCTTTCTTGATTGTACGGATTTCTTCAGCTTGAGCTTCAGTGATGTTACCCTTAGCGATACCTTCAGCGATATGCTCTTCGTTTTCAGCGATATAGAGGTTGAAACCTGCCTTCTTCAAAGCAGCTTCCACCGCCTTAGTCACTTGCTCTTCCTTAGTCTTTTCAATGGCAACCTTCAATTCGGTATCTTTTACCTCTTGGGGAACGCTGGCTTCGTCAAGAGCAACGGGATTCATAGCTGCCACCTGCATAGTCAAAGCGTGACCTTGTTCTTCAGCTGCCTTGCTCATTTGTACCATAGTACAAAGAGTGTTCTTACGCATGTGGTTATATTCGTAGATGTTTTCGCCTTCCATGAAGTTGTAACCATCCAATTCCATCTTTTCACCGGTGATACCTGAACGAGCCACAACAGCGTCTTCCACCTTTGTGCCGTCTGCCAATGTCAAGGCTTTCACCTCTTCAAGGGTCTTTGCCTTGGCAGCCACAGCAGCATCAAGGATATCTTGTGTCAACTGGATATAATCTTTACCGTTAGCAACGAAGTCTGTTTCACACTTCAAAGCGATGATGGCACCGAAGCCGTCAGCCACCTTTACAAGTACACAACCGTTAGAAGTTTCGCGATCAGAACGCTTAGCAGCGATAGCCTGACCCTTTTCACGGATGATTTCGATTGCTTTGTCGATATTTCCCTCTGTTTCTTCGAGAGCTTTCTTACAGTCAGCCAAACCCGCACCTGTTAGTTTGCGAAGTTTCTGAACATCAGCTATTGATACAGCCATAGTAGTATTTCTTTATTTAATTAGTGATTTAAATGGATAAGCAGAGTGCCTCAAGCTCTCTACACGAAAAAAAATAAAAGTGATTAGTTTTGAAAGTATATTCCAAGGACTAATCACTTTTGTTTATGGTGAATTATTCTGCAGCAGTTTCTTCTGCAGCAGCTTCCTCAGCTACTTCCACTTCAGCAGCAGGAGCTTCGTCCTTGCGTGCCTTGCGAGGAGCACGTTTCTTGCCCTCAGCAGCTTCTTCTGCCTGTTCTGCTGAAGCTTTCTCGTCAGCTTTCTCAACCTTACGTTCTTCCAAGCCTTCTGCGATTGCTGCACAACATGCGTTCAAGATTACTTCAACGCTGTCTTTTGCATCGTCGTTAGCAGGAATTGCGAAGTCTACATCGTTAGGATTAGAGTTGGTATCAACCATAGCAAACACAGGAATACCCAAACGTTTAGCTTCCTTGATAGCGATACTTTCTTTCATTACGTCAACTACAAAGAGTGCACTGGGCAAACGAGTAAGGTCGGCGATAGAACCGAGGTTCTTTTCCAACTTAGCACGTTGACGTGTAACTTGCAACAACTCACGCTTAGAAAGGTTAGAGAATGTTCCGTCGTTCATCAGTTTATCGATGTTCGTCATTTTCTTTACAGCCTTACGAATTGTTGGGAAGTTGGTCAACATACCACCGGGCCAACGCTCGTTAACATAAGGCATATTTATGCTGGCAGCCTTTTCAGCTACCACATCCTTAGCTTGTTTTTTAGTAGCGACGAACAGGATTTTCTTTCCTGATTTGGCAATTTGCTTCAACGCCTCTGCAGCTTCGTCAACCTTAGCTACAGTTTTGTGAAGATCTATAATATGAATGCCGTTACGCTCCATAAAGATATAAGGAGCCATTGCGGGATTCCACTTACGACGGAGGTGTCCGAAATGACAGCCTGCCTGCAATAATTGGTCAAAATTTGTTCTTGACATTTTCTTTGTTTTTAATTGTTTACTTTCTTTTTTAATTCTGTGATTAGAATCAACCGACGAGTAATCCATGACGGAGTCTTATCGGTTTAGATGCTAAACCTATGCTTCTTGTCAGCCAAACGATATTAACGTTTACTGAACTGGAAGCGACGACGAGCCTTGGGTTGACCGGGTTTCTTACGTTCAACAACGCGTGAGTCGCGAGTAAGGAATCCTTGATCTTTCAAAGCCTTCTTGTCTTCTTCGTTAACCTTTACCAAAGCACGAGCGATAGCAAGGCGAAGTGCCTGACTCTGACCGGTAAAGCCACCACCATCGAGGTTAACTTTGATGTCATATTTCTCTTCTACACCCAACAACTGGAGTGGTTGCTTAACCACATACTGTAGAATGGCTGATGGGTAATACTCTGTTACGTCCTTCTTATTAATAGTAATCTTACCGCTACCTTCTGAAAGGTAAACACGTGCTACAGCACTTTTGCGGCGACCAATTGCATTAATTAATTCCATCTTGCTTCTATTTATTTATACTGGTTAATATCAATTGCTTTGGGCTTTTGAGCTTCTTTGTTGTGTTCTGTACCTTCAAACACATAAAGATTGTTCAAAAGATGACGTCCGAGAATACCTTTGGGCAACATACCCTTCACTGCATGACGGATAATTCTCTCTGCACCACCTTTGCGTGTGCGAAGACCGGCTGGAGTGTTAAAGCGTTGTCCACCGGGATAACCAGTATAATGTGTGTAAACCTTATCAGTTTCTTTCTTGCCGGTGAAAACCACTTTGTCGGCATTGATAATGATTACATTGTCTCCACAATCAACATGAGGAGTGAAATTGGGTTTGTACTTACCGCGAATAATTTTAGCTACTTTTGAGCAAAGACGACCCACTACTTGGTCTGTCGCATCGATAACGACCCACTCTTTCTTAGCTGTTTCCTTATTAGCGGAAATAGTCTTGTAACTTAAAGTGTTCATTTTAAATTTTAATTTTACTACTAAAAAACATTATTATTTCTATTGCAGACGATTCACTAACCGTCGTACTCGGCCAAAAGTACGACTATTAACACGAACTGCAGTGGAGATTCTAAGTTCATCCCCTAATAATCGGACTGCAAAGTTACGAATTTTATTAAATAATGTATGATAGAGGAAAGTGGAGATGATAAATATTTATAAATAATTAACATAAAAGAATCTTATCTGTCTCCATCCCTAAAGAAGCGAAGGAAATGATATGCATAGCCAACGACAAGCCGATGAGGGTAACAAACCGGTTAATCGAATACTAAATCAAGAAAATATCTTAACAGTTTTAACTTAAAAAATTAGTCCCCAAGTGGGGGATGTGGAGATGATAAAACAGATAGGAGAAAGACACAAAATGAAGAGAAGAGGATGGGAAAATAGAGATAAAAAGACAAAAGAATGAGGGTTGCAAGGCGAAAAGCCAGGTTCGGGATAATGAAAGGATGCATATTGCAGGGCGAAAGGATAGATATTGCACGACAAAAGACATCCTTTTGCAGGGCAATATAGGCTGAATTACAACACGAAAGCGGGTCTTTTACATAGAAAGACAACTCAAGAAAAACATAACAACCTATCAATCAGCAAATTACAAATTCATCCAAAACTTGCGTATTCACGTCCGACAGGAGGCGTAATAACAAATAAGGCAAGGAGAAGGGATAAATTTTAACAATCAAGCATTTTCTAATACACAATAGGAAGATAACGGCGACAGTGAAGAGAACTACAGACAATAAAAACAAAACAGCTGATGCAATGGCATTTCTTACGAAATAACACATAGCATCAGCCGCCCTTTCATATTTTATCCATTTATGACAACTAACTAAATTTAGTTTCAATCAACTAATGGATACCTGTTTCTTTACTTAATTATTCTCTTCTTCTTCAAAGTAGAATCCGCCTTTAGCGTCACCTCCACCAACTGCCGGGTCATCACTTATACCCATAGACAAACCGTCCATCAATGCAAAAGAATTCAACTTCAACACACTGATTGCAGGAGAATTATACTCTCTAACTTTCTTTTTCATCTTTATTCTATATTATATTTATCCTAATTCTATTGTCAAACGTT
>JALEWR010000140.1 GCA_022783515.1 Prevotella sp. | reverse complement strand
GGGCAATTTCGGCAAGTAGAATACGCAGACAGCTTCTGGCTATAATTGATTGATATTCGTCAGGAGTTTTGTTTAGTTCATGTATAAGCTGTTCAATGAGGTTATGTATAGGTAAGTTATGTAGTGGTATAATCTTATTTTTCAATGGAGAACAACCGGATATTTTGTGTAATAATTGGGCGTCTGTGGTGGCTTCGCCTAAAAAATCAGGAATGAATAAAACAGAAAAGGCTTCTAAGGAAGAAAGTGGTAAATCGAAATGACATATTTGTCCGGGACAAATCAAAAAGGCATCATTGTCTTGTAGTATGAGTTCTTCAAAATCAATGGTAATGGCTAACTTTCCTTTCTTTATCCAAATAAGATGATAAAAATCAACTCTATGCTTTTTTGTGCTTTGTGTTATGGGCTTCCAAAGAAAGTCAATCCTTTTTGCTTCGATTCCCATTGTCGAAGCGGTATAAAATGAATATTGAGGAATTTTCCGATTATCCATATTGCAAATATCGCTATTTTTAATGAGTTATTGTTATAATTTAGGCTGAATTATTTTTCTTTTTAGACCGATTTGCATACTTTTTTAGTCTGTTTATTGTCGGAATTTAGCCTGTTTTGGTTGTAAGTTTGAGGTATGTTGTCACGTTATACGATGACAAGAGGAACAAAGAAGCAATGTTGCCTTCTTATTCCTCTTGTCATTATTCTTTATTGTTGCTGAACAGTAATTCCTTTTTTGCTTTTCTTTAGCTTATCTTTTAATATGTTCTTTCATTGCTTTTACCAGTTGTTCCATGGCTTGTTCGAGGATGGAGCGAGGCGTACCCACATTTATTCGCATAAAGCCGGAGCCTTCTTTACCAAAAGTTTCACCGTCGTTCAATGCCAAGCGAGCTTGGTTGGTGAAAAAGTCTTTTAGCTCCTCGTGGGTGAGCTTGAGGTCTTGGCAATCCAACCAAATTAAAAAGCTGGCTTGCGGACGAATGGGTTTGATTTGAGGGATATGTTGTCGGCAATAGTCTTCCACAAAAATGATGTTCTGCTCCACATAGTCGAGCATCTGCTTACGCCATTCCTCGCCTTGGGTAAAGGCGGCAATGGTGGCAATGGGAGCAAAGAGGGCGGGGGCATCTAGTTCGTTGGCACGCAGCCAACCATAGTATTTATCTCTCAAATCATCGTTAGGCACAATGGCATAAGAACTTACCACGCCTGCAATGTTGAAGGTTTTGGTGGGTGCTTGGAAGGTGATGCTGATGTTGGCAGCCTCGTTAGAAACGGTGGCAAAAGGTATGTGTTTATTGTCGAAGAGTGCCATGTCGGCGTGTATCTCATCGCTAATGACAATGATATTTCGCTCATGGCAGAAGTCGGCGAGTCGTTTCAGTGTGCTTTCCGGCCAGCATATGCCGCCGGGATTGTGTGGATTGCAGAGGATGAGCATGCGGCATTTTTCGTCGTACACCTCGGCAAGGTTGTCGAAATCCATCTCATAAGTGCCATTCTCTATGCGTTTAAGCGGATTATTCACCACCTCATGCCCATTCGCCTCGGTGGTAATGCGAAACGGGTGGTAAACAGGCGGTTGGATAATCACCTTTTCGTCTTGTTTCAGTAGAGCGTTGATGGCAAAGCCTATGCCCTTTACAATGCCGGGAATATAAGCAATCCATTCTTTCTTTATCGTCCATTGATGGTGGTCTTTTACCCATTGGATGATGGAGGGATAATACTCTTGTGGTATACTTGTATAGCCCAAGATGGGGTGTTCGAGGCGTTGTTTGAGTGCATCGAGAATAAAAGGCGGTGTGGCAAAGTCCATATCAGCCACCCAAAGGGGGATGAGGTCTTCGCGTCCCCATAGTTTTTTGAGCCATTCGTTTTTAATATCACCGCTACCTTTGCGGTTGATGGTGAGGTTAAAGTCGTAGTGTGTCATATGTAGGATTGTTTGAAAGCTCCATCGGTCTTTAAAGAGCTGACAGTGTCTCACTATGGGTTGATGACCGATAGAGAAATTAATACCAACGCACGGCATTGCTGGCACCGCTTCGCTTGTCGTATTTCAAGGCATCAGTGAGCGTTGCTGCATTGCATCGGAAACTGAAATTATAGCTTGTGTAAGGTGCCAACACCACCGAACAACTCATGTTAAAGCAGTGTAAGTCGCGTTGCAGAGAAGCTGTGGTCATGGAGATGGCTTTGTTTTCAAAGTCGTAACCCGAAGAAAAACTGATGTTCCAACCCTCGCTGATGCGTATGTTTCCGCTGAAGTTGAGGGTTTGAGTGAACTTATAAGGATAACGCATCGTGTCATAATTGAACTTGTTGATGTCGGTATTTTCAGACATGGTGATGCCATAACCGATGGATAGCGACCATGGCATAGAAAATTTCATATAGCCATCTTCGTCGGTTTCGGTCTTGCCTTCATCGCCACGGCTGCTGATGGCACGTTGTCCTTCCACCATATCGTCGTCCACATTACTCTCGATGTCGGTGTTCATACCTTCGATATCTTGTTGGTTGTGCCTCTTTTTCTTCTCGTCGTCGCTGTCGCCACCAAAGAGCTTTTTCAGCTTTTCGGGTGTAAGCGTGTACGAGATGTTTTGCGACATGCCTTGGAAACGTCCAAAGCGTCCTCTGCTCCATTCGGTGTGCGTGCCGATATATGGGCGACCGTTAGCGTCGAGGTCGTAGGCGTAAGTGGCAAAGACGGCATTGAGGCTAAAGGTATAGCTCTTCCACCATTTTAAGCGGAGACGTGTACTGAGATTACTCCAGGGGCGTGTCTCGGCTGCCATATTGTAAGACATTGATGCACCCAATTCATCAATCAAGCTCACCTTCCTTACTCCAGTGGAATCTTTGTCGCTCTTGACCTTCATTTCAAGGTTGTTGGAGAAGTCGAACGATACACTACCCGTCTTTCCCCGGCCGGGAACGCCGAACATTCCGTGCGAGTAGGGCGAATATTCCACCAAAGACACGTTGCCTGCTGCGTCGGTCTTTTGATAGGTGGCATGGTATCCGTATTGGCTATGTCCAAAGTCGGGAGCATAGCTAAAGCTCACTTGAGGTGTGATGACATGGCGTATAGCCATCACCTTGTCGCCAAAAATCTTGCGGTTGGGTACCCAAAAACCATACAACTTGGTGTTGGCAGAAATACTCATGTTCCAGTTGTACACGTTGTTAAAGCCGTATATGGTATCGGCACGCTCCACTTGGTGTGTGTCATCCCACGACCGCATCACCTTGCTACTATACATGCGATCGGTGAAATTGAACGAGGGGTTGATACTGATATAATTGAAGAGCGTGAAATTACCGCTGATTGGGATGTTGTGTTGCATTCCGTTTCTCCAGTCTTTAATGAGGTTAGACTTGAATAAACGATTTTCCTTGGTGTTGATAGAATTGCTCAACTGTCCGGTATAGCTCATCGAAATTTTTTCGTACCAGCGTTCTTTACCCACCATTCTCTTGCGTTTGAAGGGGTAAAAACGGCTGATGGAAATGTTCAAATCGGGTAAAGTCATGGCGATGGACGAATCTCTCATGTTCTGAGAGATATTGGTAGATGAGCTTAATGTCATGCCAATGCTCGAAAAACTCGTACTCCAGCTAACTGAAGACGTACGCGTACTTTGTGTCATTGTCTGCGGATTGTACAAGCTGTTGAGGTTGTTGCGTTCGTAGCTCGATGATGCAAAGTTGACACTTGCCGACAAACTGCTAAAGGGATTGGCTTTGGCATCTTGCCGATGGCTCCACTGTATCTTGAAGCTTTTTTGCTCGGCATAGTCGGGCATACCCTTATCACCGGTTTTGCTGTTTTGGTAGCTCATATAAAAACTACCGTTATAACGGTAACGTTTGCGGTAGTTGCTGGCGGCAGAGAGTCCCCATGACCCTTTGGTATATATTTCTCCGAGGAGTTTTAAGTCCCAATTGTCGTTAATGGCAAAGTAATATCCGCCATCGCGTAGATAAAAACCGCGGTCGCTTTCATCGCCATAGGTGGGCATGATGAAACCGCTGCTGTAGCTTTTGCTAAAGGGGAAGAAGCCGTAGGGGATGGCCAAGGGCAACGGAACATCGGCAACCACAAGGTAGGCAGGGCCAAAAACCACGTCTTTACCCGGTCTTACCTTTGCTCGGGAAAGAGCAATGTAGAAGTCGGGGCATTCTTCGTCGCAGGTAGTATAGCGTCCATGCTCCAAGAAAATTTCGCCTTTGTCGTTGCGTTTTGAGCGCTCACTAAAGAGAAAACCATCCTCTTGTTGAGTGTAAGTGTTTTGAATAATACCTTTTTTCGATTTGAAATTAAAGGCGATAGTATCGCTTTCATACTTTTCTGCACCCATTTGAAAGATGGGTTTGTTACGCAATCCGTCCTTTGCTGTGCTGTCGGGGCTGCCTGTTGCATACACCAAACTGCTGTCAACATTCATTCTAATCTTGTCGCTGGATAAATCCATGTCTTGATATTTCACGTTGGCAGTACCGAAAAGCCGGGCTGTTTTGGTGCGTGCATCATACACCAACGAGTCGTTGGCGGTATAAGTTACGGGAGCATCTATGCTGTTTTTCTTCTGTCGGTTGATGGAATCGAGTCGGATAGAATCGTCTACTTGTTTATTGTGCCGAAAAATAGCCCGTTGTAACGAGTCCATACGAGTTGTGTCGTTGGCTATGCGTTGCAACGAATCTTGTAGGGTAGAGTCGGGTCTTAAGCTTCCCGTTTTGATAGCCTTTCTCTTTTTTTGTGAAAAAGGAGCATGGTTGGCAGAAGCAATAAATACTCCAGCAAACAGTATGAAGGATATAATCGTCTTTTTTCTCATTGAGTTATGCAAAATTAAAGAATTAATGGATAAAGCACAATTCTTTTCTCTATTTTAACGTAGTGATATGGACAAGTAGTTTATTATTGGAGCACTAAAAGTGCAAACGAATATCCCCAATCGCTTATGCAAACGATTGGGGATAGGTGGAAGATAATTTGCTAATTCCTTCTTGTTTGATGAACAAGCTGATAGGGAAAGAATTATAAATCTCCCTTGAATGTTTTGACAGGATTGCCACGTTCTAAGGTGTTATGGTTCATCCAAACCGCTTGTATCTGATGAGCGGCTTTCGTGTCTTCAATGGCAGAGAGTTTCATCAGCAATCGTTCGTGTGCCAGTTGTTTGTTCTGTGTTTGCGAACGCATGTCACTTGCCACCACGCTGATACCCGTTGGTTGGTGGGTTGCCCTTACTGCGGTTTCTACCTTGTTGACATTCTGTCCGCCAGGGCCGGAAGCACGCATCGTTTCATATACGATGTCACGCTCATTGATGACGTCTGCTTTTAACGGAACAAAGGAATGAACGCCTACAAACCAGTTTTTGCGTCTGTGCCATGGACGGAAAGGGTTTTTCTGTGCAATCCAAAGAACAGAACCTTCCCATGCTTGGGTTAACTGATGGATATTCTCTCCCATAACTGCTAATGTGGCAGAATACATACAGCCATTATGCTGGCAGTCTTCATGTTCGGCTATTTCTGTATGAAGTCCAAGCAGTTCGGCTTCTTCCGCTATCTTCTTTAAAACGAGAACCACCACACGGCAGCACTCTGCAGGTCCTCGACCTGATGTTATTTGTATATATACTTTTTCCATATTATTCGTCACTCATTCTTACAATTTTAGGGATAATCATCCCTTCCATATTGATTAAATCCTTTTGTGCATCCATTACCGCATCGATATCTTTATATGCCAAGGGTGCCTCCTCTGTGGTACCGCCAATCAGAGTTATGTTTCGTTCGGCAAGCATCTTGTTCATGGCATAACGACTGATGCTATTTCTGGCATCCAAACGTGACATGGTTCTACCGGCACCATGTGAAGCGGAATACAGAGAATCGCCATTGCCTTTACCAGAAACGATATATCCTGCTGTCGCCATACTGCTGGGGATGATACCCAACTCGCCTTGATGGGCCGGAGTGGCACCTTTTCGGTGGATAATCACTTGTTGCCCATTGGCAAGAGTCTCTTTCCAGGCAAAGTTATGGTGATTGCTCACTGTGATTAAAGGCTTCAGTCGCATGGCTTTGGCTACGTTCTCATGAATAAACTGATGATTGGCGGCAGCATATTCGCCGGCAATCTCCATGCATTTCCAATACTCTTGTCCTGCTTCGCTCGTCATATTGAGCCATGCAAAAGGTCCTGCCTGCCGTGGTAGCATGCAGGTTTCCTTGGCGATAGATGTATAGACATCGGCAATGGCTGCACCTAATCCTCGGCTGCCCGAATGACTAAGTATTGCCATGTATCGCCCCTCGGCTATGCCCATTTGGCTATTGGTTTCGATGACGACTTCGCATATATCGACGAAGTGATTGCCTTTGCCACTGCTTCCTAACTGTCGGATGGCTTTTTCACGATTTTTCTTCAAGATAGCTATCTCTCTAAACTCGCTTTTATCAAACAGCTCGTGATATTGTTTGAACGGAATTGTTCCGTCAAGTCCAAAAGCAGTGTTTTCGATAAGAGCTTGAACGGCTTTGTCATGATGCCTTTCGAGGTAGTCGGGGCCTGCATCGAGTAGGGTAAGGCTCATTCTGCAAGCGATGTCCTTGCCCACGGCATAGGGTATGACAATGTCGTCTGATGTAGCCAACACACCACCGATAGGTAAACCATAGCCTGCACAACCGTCAGGCATCAATGCTCCTGCCACGGTCTTTGGTAGGAGCATAGCTGTTTCCATCTGTCGTTTTGCCAACTCGTCGATATTGTCCGCCCCGAAGATATGATGTGAAAGAGGTTCGTCTCTCAGCTCATGGTGTGATACTTCTTTGGTTGGTGGCGATATGATAGACGCCAGCTTGCCCCATGCTGTATTCTCTCGATAACTTTCGGGGGATTGCAGAATGGCTTTCAGAGTTGTGATAATTTGTTCTTTATCTGAGTGTTTACAATACTTGTTGATGGTTTCAATCGCAATGCTTCGTAAAGTATTGTCGGTATATCCCAGTTTACTGAGATCTTTTGGTTTTATATTGCCCATATTGTTGTTATGCTTGTCTGTCTGCCATTACTTATGGCAGATCAGAAAATGAATCTAATAACCCAAGGTTGGGTTTAATTAACTGGTTCATGTCAGTTCGGCTTATGCCAAATCTACATTATCATAATAGTATGGAGAGTCTTGAATAAGGGTACAACAGACACCCTGCAACAAATTGGTTGCAGTTGTCAGACTCGCTGTTGTATGATATAACTTACTTTATACTCATTTGCATAACCCTTTCTCTAAATCATTAAAGGGTTCAACAATATTAACGTGTGCAAAGTTACGGAGAAACTTAATAATGCAAGAATATTTACTGATAAATTGTTAGTTTTCTTGCAAAATATTTTCAATTTTGAATGATAACAGCCTTATTTATTCAAAAATACTCGCCCAATATTGAAAGCGTCGAAGTCCTTCCTCTCCATGTTTTGCTACGCTGGCTTCGGCCTTTTCTCTTGTTTTTTCAATGCCCAACTTAGTCTTGCTGAAAAATTTGTCGGCATAACAAATCACCTGTTCTTCCATGGTTTCGGGTAGAAAATCTTCTTGAGGGAGTGGCAGATTCTGCTCAATGATTTGTTGACGGCTGATACCTGCTCCCGTATGACGTTCGCAAATGCGAGCATGGTGAGGCAATCCTTCGGCTCTTAGCATCTCCGCACCAATCCTTCCATGGAGAATATAAGGCTCATTGCCAAAACATTGTATGCCAGGGGCATTGCAGCGGATAATACCAATGTCGTGTAGCATGGCTGCTTCTTCTAAGAATTTCTTGTCCAATGACAATTCAGGATGCCGCTCAGCTATTTGCAAAGCCTTATCGGCTACTTGCCGGCTATGAATGGTGAGAATGTGAAAAAGCTCGTCTGCTTCTGTGTAAAACTTACTGATGATTGCCAGATAATCCATGTTTTATCTTCCTTATTGAAAATAAAAAAGCATAACTCATACCTATCGTGTATTGATACTAATGAGTTATGCCTTGTTAATTATTTTAATGATGCCTTATTGTGGGCGTTCAATATACGCCATCACATCGCCTTTGTTTACCTTTGAACCTTGTTTTGCGTTGATTTCAACCAACTTTCCGCCTAAGGCAGCAGGTACAGTAACGATTTCGCCCCATGTTGCAACGATATAACAGAATACGTCGCCCTCGTTATATTCCTTGCCAATGTAAGGCTCAACGGTAGGAGCACATTCGCCATCGCCATTGAATTCCCAGAACAACTGTCCTTTAACAGGAGCTACAAGGGCGTCTGCCTTAGCATGTTTAAAGGCTGCCAATTCTTCAAGAGAAAGTTTGCTGCCCAATTTGGCATCCTTTGCCTTTTGCAAATCTGCCAAGAAATTCTTCTTCGCCTGTCCGCTCTTGTAGTTACGATATTGCTCGGGGTGCATAGCCAACTCGAAGAGTTCTTCGTTGTCTTGTCCGTAATCCCAACCGTTTTCGTCCATTTCTTTCTTGAAATCTTCGAGGTTATTGGGGATTAGAGTATGTGGATCGGCATCTGTAAATTCACGTCCTTGCTTCTTGGCCAATTCGATAATCTCTGGATCAATAGTGCCGGGAATCTTACCGCTACGTCCTAAAATCATGCCCCACATTGATTCGTCCATCATCACAAATCTGCCCTTACCTTGTTCGATGGTAAGAAGGTTCATCAAAGCGATGTTCTTAACATATTGTGAGAAAGGTGTAACCAAAGGAGGATAACCAACACGAGGCCAAACATAAGCTACCTCATCGAAGAGTTTGATGAGCATATCGTCGGTAGAGAGTTCGGCATCGCCTTTCTTTTTGCGGATATTATTGATTGTTCCGTGAATGCCGGCGAGGTCAGCCATCATACTTCCCATCATACCACCGGGCAAGCCACAACCCAAGAGCAATGAACTCATCAATTGGTTTTGTGGGTTGATGAAGTAACCCAACCATTCGTCGATAAATTCTTGTGTCATGGCACGAGCCTTCATGTAAGCTGCCATGTTGATTTCGGGAACGTCGAAACCTTCGTTCTTCAACATGCTTTGCACAGAGATAACGTCCGAGTGAACCTTGCCCCATGCCATTGGCTCGATGGCACAATCGATGATGTCGGCACCATTATTACATACTTCAAGGATAGAGGCCATGGCAAGTCCGGGGCCGGTGTGACCGTGATATTCGATGATAATATCGGGATGCTTGGTCTTGATGGCTTTGGTGAGCTGACCCAAGAGGGCCGGTTGACCGATACCTGCCATGTCTTTCAGACATATTTCCTTTGCACCCGCCTCAATGAGTTGGTCTGCCATCTCAGAATAGTATTCCAAAGTATGGATAGGAGAAGTGGTAATACAGAGTGTACCCTGTGGAGTCATGCCGGCTTCTGCTGCCCATTTAATACTTGGAATGATATTGCGAACGTCGTTCAAGCCGTCGAAGATACGAGGAATATCCACGCCTTGTGCATGTTTTACCTTATACATCAATGCACGAACGTCGTCGGGAACGGTGTACATACGCAATGCGTTAAGGCCGCGGTCCAACATGTGTGTCTTGATGCCTGCCTCGTTGAAGGGCTTACAGAAGGCACGTACCGCATCGTTGGGGTTCTCGCCGGCCAAAAGACATACTTGTTCGAAAGCACCGCCGTTGGTTTCTACGCGAGAGAAACATCCCATTTCTATGATGACAGGGGCTATACGTTCCAACTGGTCTTTACGAGGCTGGAACTTACCTGAACTCTGCCACATATCTCTATATACGAGACTGAACTGTATTTTCTTTTTCATAATCTTTTAAAAAACTATTGCTTGTTAGCCATAATAGACTGCAAAAATAGGAAAAAAAACGCAATTGGGGTTTTAAATTGCCATTTTTATTTGGGATAAACAGCAAAAAAGCCCAATCATAATGCCATTATGATAGCTGATTTTGGGCAGAATTGTGTGTTATGAATCAACTCATACTTTCTTGTGTCTAACTCTTTCGTTGATTGTTATTTTGAACTGCTTTTTAGTTTGAAGAATTCATAATCGGGGCTAAACTGATTCTTACACCCATCTGAAGGTCGAAGTGGAGTGGATGCTTTTGGTAGATGGTTTTTAGGGAAGCTTTGGTTCTCGGATAATATTTTATGCCGGGTTCGGTATAAATGCCAATAGATGGTGTGAAATTGTATTGCAGACCTGCAGATGTAGTGAGTGCAAATTGTACAGGCTGGTGTTTAAGTTGTTGTTCCATACCGTTTATGTGGGCTTTGGCCGACACATTCATGTCGGCCTGTCCTCCTGCAGCGGTGTAGATGGATAGAGCTTTTCCTTTCCATATATAGTATTGCAGGTTAAGTTGTAAACCCATATTGTGCAGCGTTTGCTGTGTCTTTACTTGTGTCATCGCCGTGGTTTGGGTTAGAGTGGAGGCAAGCTTTGTATAGATAAGTGCGGCAGATAGTGTCCATCGAGGATGCAATGGGTATCCGACAGAAATCCCGAACGAGAGCGGCATATAGTGTTCCTCTTGTTCATAGGTGTCGGATAGATAGATGGTAGCACTTTTTGCGGCGGACATATTGTCATTTTCTTGTTCAGCCCGGAATGTGCTTGCCATGAGTGGGCTCATCTGTACGGGAAGTCTGTTGTGTGCCTCGGACAACGTGTTGGCAGCATATAAACCTAATGAAATCTGTTTTTTTCTGGTCGAAGGGCTTGATACTCTGTGGGTAACAGTGGAATATTCAAGGCTTTTTTCTTCCTTTATTGTTGTCTTGTCGGATATTTGTGGCTGTTGTTCTGTCGTATGCTCTGAGGGTGTCACTTTTTTTTCGATGGTTGGCAGTGAAACTTCCGAAGTACTGTCACTGTTGGTCTGAAGTTCAAGTGATGGTGCATTCTTGTACGTTTTTTGTGTGTAGGTTGGGGTATGAAGGGCTTTCAGCAGTTTTTCTGCTATTGGGGTGTATGAGCCTTCCGCTTCTTTATTTTGTTTTTCTATGTTCTTTGTATAGAGCGTAGAGCAATAGCCCCATTCTTTTTTCTTGGTGGGGGCAGTATGGTCATTGGCATTCCACCATATTGCCATACCTAAGAACAATGCGATGATAAGAACGGCTGCCATGCCTCCTAATGCAGAGGGGGGTACGAAGAAAGCAGGCCTGCCCGCTGGGGGCATATCTAATTCTTTTTCAATATATTCCCAAAGATGCCTGGGAGGAGAGACCTGACTGTCTTCAAGCCTGCTTTTCAATTTATTTTTCCATTCATCTTGTTTCATCTTGCCATCCCTTTCATGTAATTTTGCATCATCTTGTTCAGCATCTTTTTGGCTCTAGCGTATTGCGAAGCCGATGAGTTTTCTTTAATTCCTAATATTTGTGCAATCTCCTTGTGGCTTTTATCTTCAAAAACATACAGGTTGAGTACGGTGCGATAACCTATAGGCAGCATACCAATCATTTTCAATAGTTCTTCCGTTGGTATTTCGTCCATGGAAGGCGGTTCGTCTTCCATTTCTTGTGGGATGTCGTCGGTAAAGCACAAGCGATTGTTTTTTCGCAGATAATCCAATGCCAGGTTGGCCACGAGAGTTCTTATCCATGCTTTGAGCGAGCCTTCTCCTCTGTATTCAAAGCGGTCTATGGATGTTAGAATTTTTACGAAACTGTCTTGCAGAATGTCTTTTACAGCTTCGTTCTCGGTGACATACCGCATGCAAGTTGCTGTGGCATATCCCGAGTATTGGGTGTAGAGCGTTTTCATAGCCGCCCTGTTTCCCTGCTTTATTTGGTCGATAATGATTTGTTCTGAAGACACAGTTGTGGCTTACTTGCGTTTTTTACCTGTATATACCAGTTTGATGCTCTCTTGTATGAGAGGTGTTACTATTTCTTTATATTCCCCCTCTTCTGTTTGAATTGTTTTTTGTAGCTCCATGGATAGTAGTACCAAACTCACGACTATTGTTTGGGTATCTTCATTATATATCACTATACTGGGTTTGGAGAATGAAGATTTTAATATGTGATTAATGCCGTTAAGTTGTATCTGGGCATAATCTGTCTGTGGCTCGGCCATGAAGTAATATGAAGTGGAAGAAATTCCATTGCTGTAGTAATGTAGTGAGAATCCTCCGGCCCGAATGCTTGTTGTGGCATTTTGCAGAGAGTCGCCTTTGAGCTGCAGTGACAGCAGAGGACGATGGGGTAATGAACCTATATTAATAGGAACACCGGCATATAGAGATGTTGTATCCGACTTTACGCCATTGATGCTCCAATAGCCGTCATATATACCATATTGAGCGGTGTTCAGATGCTGGTTAATAGGCTCATATGGGTTGTCATTATGAATATTGCAGCCCATAAGGAGAGGTAAAAGCAGGCAGACAAGCAGTGTGGTTATTTGTTTCATTCTCTGATTTTTTTCATTCCTTCGTTTATAATAAAACGTATTAAAGTCGAAATCTTGCATCAAAAATATGAAAAAGTTGAAAGGAAAAAGAACGTTTTTGTGCAGACAGATGAGCAGAACCAAGCTTGCTTGGGTTATGCCATGGCTAAAAAACGCACTTTTCGAGGAACGAGAAAAGAACGTTTTTATGCAGACAGATGAGCAGAATCAAGCTTGCTTGGGTTATGCCATGGCAAAACGTGTTGATGAGCTTGCGAGTAAAACGCACTTTTCGAGGAACGAAAAAGAACGATAATCAGTATTAATTAAGTGGCGTATGACAATCATTACATCCCCCATTCCCAATAAGCCTGCAGGCTGCAAAAACGTAAAACTCTTGGCTCTTCCCCCATTGTCCACGGTCAAAGTGGCATTCGTTGGGTTGGGTCATCGTGGTATGCAGGCACTTCAACGCTGGTGTTATATACCCCATGTGGAGATTGTGGCTGTGTGTGATGTGGAAACATCGGCAGTGGAAAAAGCGGCACGACTGCTGAAAGAAGAAGGTAAAGCCATGCCGTCGGTTTATCAGGGGCAAGAGGCTTACGAACAGCTATGTCGGGAAAGCGATGCTCACCTTATATATATATGTACCGATTGGCATACCCATGTACCCATAGTTTTAGCCGCTCTCAGTCACGAAAAGAATGTTGCCGTGGAGGTTCCTGCTGCCATGACGTTGAGCGAGATATGGCAGATTGTGGATGCAGCCGAGCGTGTGCAACGCCATTGCATGATGTTGGAAAATTCTGTCTACGACCATGTGGAGTTGGCTACACTCGAAATGGTGCGTCAAGGACTACTGGGTGAGGTGGTGCATGTAGGTGGGGGCTATGCCCACGCTTTGGGCGAGCGATGGACTCCCTGGCGAATTGCTTACAACAAGGATTGCCGTGGCGACCTCTACCCCACGCATGGCATTGGTCCGATATGTCGTATCTTGGATATTCATCGTAGCGACCGCATGCAAACGCTGGTGGCGATGGATACTGCCGCTTTCACGGGGCCACAAGTTTATCAACAGGTGATGGGGCAGGAGTGTGCAGATTTTAGCAATGGCGACCAGACTTCCATCCTTATACGCACAGAAAAGGGCAAGACCATCCAACTGCAACACAATGTGATGACGCCTCGGCCATACAGTCGTATGTTTGAGGTGGTTGGCACAAAAGGTTATCTTTCCAAGTATCCCATTGTGCAATTATATCTCAAAGACCATCTTTCGATAAGCAACGAGCATCCTTTTAGCCATCAAAAGCCATTGAATGGAGAGCAGAAGCAAGCGATTGGCTACCAAGACAGACTGAATGGTGAAGAAGATAGACTGAATTGCCATGCAAATGAGTCTGAATCGCTCCCCAATTCAGCCCAAATTGTTGAGCAATATTTACCCTCTTACGTTAGCGAACTTCAATCCTTGGCGGCTCAACTCGATAATCGCGGTGGCATGTCTTATTTTATGGACTATCGTTTGGCTATGGCTTTGCACCACGGAAAACCCTTGGATATGGATGTATATGATTTGGCGGAGTGGTGCAGCATCACCGAATTGTCTCGAATTTCCATAGAGAATGGGTCCATGCCGGTGGCAATCCCCAATTTTATCCGCGAGTAAAATGCACTCTTAGAAGAATGAGAAAAGAACCTTTCTTTATCTTTTACGATGCCCTTCGTGCTGAAATAAGGGAGGGCGGCAATAGGGCGAGAGTGTCATTTATTCACTCTCGCCCTATTGTTTCTCTACAGTCATTCTTTCATCTTTTGTGTATTGTATCGCGAGCGATATTGTTAACAAAGCTTGAAATATTAGCTTTTGATTTATATTTTAGCGAAATAGCGTTAAAAGCGATATATATCGTTTGCGATATAACTAATTTTACGTTACCTTTGCATCGTCAATCAGAAATGACAGACGTTGAAAGAAGATAATAAACATTTTAAATAACAATAAAACAATTGAAGATGATGAACGCAAAGAAAACAATCGAGACATTACAACTTTTTGTAACTCACTTATCAAATGGTGCATTTGTGCATTTTGTACAAGGCAAACATTTTGAAGCATTGGGCTTGACAAAGTTGGGCGAGAAGTATGTTGGTCATTACACCGAGGAAATGGAGTGGGTTGAAAAGTTTATCGGACGCATCAATGACCTTGGTGGTGAGGTGAAGGTTGAAAACAGAGGAGCTGTCGAATTGGTGAAAGATCCTGTGGAATACATCAAAGCCGACCTCGCAATTCAAGAAAAAGGCGTAGAGATGTTGTATGGTTGTATGGCTGAATTGATGAATGATCCCACTACTTACGATATTCTGAAGGCTTACTTGGTTGATGAGGAAGAAGACTTGTATTGGAGTCAAGGACAATTGGAATTGGTGGAAATGATTGGCCGTCAAAACTGGTTGGCAAAACAACTTTAAAGTTATTATATATATAAGGTAGAGTGAGGGTATGACACCGACAGTCGGCCAGATGGTCGGATATAGGTGATATACCGCCCACTCTTTTAAGTAGGGACATTGATTTTTAGGAAACATAGATAAAAAAGATAATAAGATGAATACAATATACGATTTCAAGGCAAAAACCAGTAAAGGTAAAGAATTGGATTTTTCAGCGTTTGAGGGTAAGGTACTGCTCATTGTCAACACCGCCAGCAAGTGTGGTTTTACACCGCAGTTTGAGGGTTTGGAAGAGCTGAACAAGAAGTATCGTGAAGAAGGACTGGTTGTTGTGGGCTTTCCCTGTAACCAATTTGGCAGTCAGGACCCCGGCAGTAACGAAGAAATCAGTGGTTTTTGTCAGCTCAACTATGGTGTGAGTTTTCAAATCATGGAGAAGGTGAATGTGAATGGTGATGATGCTGCACCTATATTTAAATATTTGAAGAAGGCGGCCGGCGGTTTTATTACCGACAGCATTAAGTGGAATTTCACAAAGTTCTTGATTTCTCGCGATGGTAAAACCATTCGCCGCTATGCTCCCATCACCACTCCTAAAAAGTTGGAGAAGGACATTGTGGAGATGCTGAAAAGTTAACTCATAATGCTTAGCTCATATTTCTATGGAGAAGAATTTATACGAAGAATTAAGATTAGAGCAACAACTGTGTTTTCGTTTGTACACTGCCACGAGGTTGACCACACAGGCTTACGAACCTTTTCTCAAAAACTTGGGGATTACTTATACCCAATATTTAGTGTTGTTAGTGCTTTGGGAACAAGACGAACAGCCTATTAACGATATTGGTAAGCGACTTCTTTTGGGTATCAACACAACCTCGCCGCTCATCAAACGTATGGAAAAACTCGGTTTGGTGGGGCGTCGTGAGGGTGAAAACGATAAGCGTCAGCAGTTTGTTTTTCTAACTTCAAAAGGTAAGAAGATGCAAGCCGAGGCAGCAAAGATACCCGGCTGCATGGGCGATTTGTTGGTGCAGTGTGGTTTGGATGTGGGAAAATTGGCTACGATGATACCTGTTCTCGATGAGTATATTAGGAAAATGCGAGAATAGGAAGGTGTTAGCGTGTAGAATAACGACGTACATGGCAGAATACTGTAGTGTTTATAAGCAATGTACTGCTGTCATATAGATGATTTTTACGCCAGTTCGGGTTAAGAAATACGGCTTAAAAATTGATAATCATTACATTCTTTTGCACCGACAAACTATTTTTTTCAACGGCACACATCATCTTTCACGACTCTAAGAGATGATTATTATTTGTTGTGATAATTTGTGTATGTCGTTGCTTAAAATTGTGACTGGTTGTGCGTGTTGTTGCAGAAAAGAGCATCAGCCATAGCTAAAAATATCACTAATCATGGCTTAGGGAAAGACCAATAGCCGGCTCTCATATCTCGAAAAACAAAAACCACAAACATATCCTTTACCAAGCGTATTGCTTTTGCAAAGGATATGTTTGTGGTTTTATGTTGGCTTGTTTCAGTAAAGCCTTGCCGGCTTATTCTTCTACTGAACGAAGTTTCTGTACATAG
>JALEWR010000117.1 GCA_022783515.1 Prevotella sp. | reverse complement strand
AGGCGTACGACATTCAAAAATTTTCTGGTATAATGCCGATACCGACGAGTTTAAACAAATAGACATTGACAAATGGCAGGGGCAGAAAGTTTCATTCGACTATATTCGCAACGAAAAAGATTTATATCTCACCCGTAGTACACGAGGGGCCGACACCTTGGAGCTATGTCATATAGACATCGAGACGGGCAAGATGAGAATACTTATCACAGAAGTGGCAAAACCCCACTTCAACGTCAATGTCTTTAACTATCGCTTGGTAAACGGCGATCGCAATATTCTCTGGTGGTCGGATCGCAGCGGACACGGCCACTATTACCTCTACGACACCCATGGAAAGTTGCTCAACCGCGTCACACAGGGCAAAACCTTGGTGGCGGGCAACATTCTCTTTGTCGACTCGCTGACACAACAGATGGTCTTTGCAGGCTATGGTGGCGAGAAGAATGTTGACCCCAACTACACCTATTATTATAAGGTGCAACTCAACGGAAAGAACCAACAATGCCTCACCTTGGACAATGGCGAACACCAACTCGCCTTTTCTTACGACAGAAAATATGCCATCTCCAAATGTTCCAGAATGGATATGGCACCTGTCTACTCGCTTATCAACCTGGAAAAGCCTAACCGCCCCAAAGAGATTAAACGTGTGGACGAAGATGCATTGAAAGCTGCGGGATGGCTGAAACCACAATTGGTGAAGGTGAAAGCTGCCGACGAGCAGACCGACCTCTATGGTATCATGTATCTGCCTGCCAACATGGACAAAACCAAAAAGTATCCTCTTATCTCCAATGTCTACCCCGGCCCACAATCCGACCAGATACCTCGTGCCTTCACCATCGACGAAAATGGCAATCAGAGCTTGGCCGACTTGGGGTTTGTGGTGATTAACATCCAGTCGAGAGGCAGCTCGCCTTTCCGCGATAAGCAGTTCTACACCTACGGATACGGCCATCTGAGAGATTATCCGCTGGCAGACGACAAACACACCATCGAGACCTTGGCAGCCCAACATTCTTTCATCGACCTGGAGAGAGTGGGCATCTATGGACATTCGGGCGGTGGTTTCCAAACCGTGGCAGCGATGCTGACCTATCCCGACTTCTACAAAGTGGGGGTGGCCTCATCGGGCAATCACGACAATAACATATATATAGATTGGTGGGCAAATACTTATCACGGCTCAGGAAAAATCCCCACCAACATGGAATTGGCAAAGAACCTGAAGGGAAAGTTGCTCCTGATGGCGGGCGACGTGGACGACAATGTGCCTTATGCCTCCACATTGAGAATGGCAGACGCTCTCATCAAGGCAGACAAGCCTTTCGACATGTTTGTCTTCCCCGGCATGGACCACAACCTCCATGGAAGTTATTACGAGAATAAAATTCGCAATTACTTCAAGCATCATCTGCTCAACGAGAACGGAACGACAAAGTAAAGGGAGAAAAGGAAATAACGGAAGGATGCCGGAAAAGAAGGGAAGATAACGCCAAATATACAGGAACCATCCTACTTGCCCATTTGTTCACTTGTCTGCTCTTCCCTTTCGACCTCTCACTGAATTAACTTTTAGAAGAAAGAAAAAAGAACGTTTAAATGAAGCCAAATGAGCAGAACCAAGCTTGCTTGGGTTATGCCATGGCGGTTAAACGCACTTTTAGAAGAATGAAAAAGAACCAATAATACTTTTTATGAAAGAAAAAGCATTGATGACCATCTGTCTCTGCCTGATGTTCTTCGGACTACAGGCACAGACAAGCAAAGACAACGACCGGATGATACAGGTCGTTGCGACCATTGTCGACACCTACGGCAATCCGCTGAGTGGTGCGACGGTCAAAGTGTCTAACAAGCCCATTGGCGTAGTGTCTAATTTAGATGGAGAGGTGTCGCTCTGGGTTGACCACGGAGCAACAATCAGCATCTCCTATCTTGGCATGAAGACCAAGACAATCAAAGTGAATGAACCCATCAAGGGTAATATTGTGCTGGAGGATAATGCCTCAGAGTTAGACCAAGTGGTGGTGAACGGATATACCCGAACAACGAAAAAACGTGCCACAGGCTCGGTGGGAATGGTTACAGCAGAAGACTTGAAAGCCAAGCCCTTGGCCAATATCGACCTTTTGTTGCAGGGGCAGTTGGCCGGCGTAGACGTAAAGGCTCTCTCGGGACGCCCCGGCGAGGCTGCCAAAATTCGTATTCGCGGTACCAATACCATTACGGGAAATGCCGACCCGCTATGGGTTGTCGACGGTGTTCCTTTGCAAAAAGACCTTCCCAAGATTGAAAGCAGACAAATAAAAGCCGGCGACTTCAACGACATTTTTGCCAATGGTATCTCCGGCATCAACCCCAGTGATATCGAAAGCGTTACCGTTTTGAAAGACGCGTCAGCCGCAGCCATCTATGGCTCGCGTGCTGCGGGTGGTGTTATCGTGGTCACAACCAAGCGTGGCAAGCAGGGCAAGCTCAGCGTGAACTACTCTACCAACCTCTCAATGGTCACCAGTCCGCCCCGTTCTCCTAAGCTCATGACCTCGCCCGAAAAGCTGGCGTGGGAACAAGAATTGTGGGACGAGTTTGCACAACCCTTCTTCAGCAAGGGCGAACGCTATCCTGTGGTAGGTGTAGTGGGTATGATTCGTTCGGGATATGGCAAATATGAAGGCTGGACAAAAGAACAGCAAGACGCCGAAATTGCACGTTTGGGGCAGCATACCACCGACTGGTTCGGCGAACTCTTCCGCAATTCACTCTCGCACAGCCACAACCTGTCGCTCTCGGGTGGTTCGGAGAAAAGCACTTACTATGTTTCCATGGGCTACTCCAACCAAAACGGATTGGTTAAAAAGACCGATTACGACCGCTATAACATCAGCACCAAGCTCGATGTGAAAGCCAACAAACGCGTGAAACTGGGTCTGTCGATGGATATGTCTTGGCAAACCTCTAACAGCTCGTCGCTCAACGAGGATCCCTTTACCTACGCTTTCTTTGCCAATCCATACGAACGTCCCTACGACGAGCATGGAAACTATGTGGCAGACAACACCTATTATAACCTGCGATTGGCCAATGGCTCGAAGAGTGCATTGCCCATGCCCGACAATGGTTTTAACATCATGCGAGAACTGGACCACACTTCCAGCAAGACCAACAACTATTCTACCACGGTTACAGGTACGCTCTCGGTGAACATCTGGGACAATCTCAACTTTGAAGGATTGGCATCATACAGCCATACAGCCAATAATGGCGAAAGTATCAACGACAAAGACACTTATGCGGCATGGAACGACCGTATTTTCGATACCGCCCTGATGACTTCCAAGCGTGTTTACTCGTCCATCTCGCAAAACTCCGCGTATAACAACAGCTATAACCTGCGTGGTCAGTTCCACTATTTCAACACCTTTAAGAACGACCATTATGTGAGTGCCTTGCTGGGTTCAGAAATCCGCGGACAGCATTCCAAGAGCATCTATGCCAAGAGATATGGCTACGACGAACTCTCCGGCAACAGCTCCATGCCTGTTTTCCCTGAAGGAATAACCATCGGACGCTCTAATTTGGAAGACTACGCCTACCTTATCGACGGACTTTCAGGACAGAGTATCAGCGACGAACGCTTTGCATCGTTCTACTTCTCTGCCGACTATGTGTATAGAAACAAATACGTTTTCAGCTTTACAGCCCGCACAGACGGTTCAAACAACTTTGGTAACGACCAACAATTCAACCCCACGGGGTCGCTCGGTCTGTCGTGGAATGTTGACCAGGAGCCTTTTATGCAAAAGCTCAAACCCATCATCAGCAGCTTATCGGTACGCACAGCCTTCGGTTATACGGGCAACATCAACAAGTCGGTATATCCCCAATTGGTGATGGACTACCTCAAAGACTTCCGCAAAACCGATACCGACTATTATCGCATGGGATATATCAAGAATGCTCCTAATGCCAACTTGCGTTGGGAAAAGACCCGAGACATGAAATTGTCGGTAGATGTGGGCTTCTTGAACGACCGCCTACGTCTGAACGGTGAAATTTATAAACGCACCACCTCGGACGCAGTATCTAATCTCACCATCCCTTATACTTCGGGTTTTAGAACCCAGAGTTATAACACCTCTACCTTGGAAAACAGCGGAGCAGAACTCTCGCTTTATGCCGGCCTTGTGCAAACCAAGGACTGGCGAGTGTCGCTCAGTGCCAATATTGCCTACAACCGCAATAAGCTGGTGAAATATGTGGCGGGCTCTACCGGTCTTGCAGGGCAAAGCTATGAAGGCTATCCCTTGGGAGCCATCTTCAGCGGAAAAGCTGCCGGCATCGACTCTCGCTTGGGACTGATAACCTATGAACCACGCCCCGACGCGGTATTTGAAACCATTTCCGACCGCAACAAATCGGACAACTACCTCTATTATTTAGGTACCAGCAACGCCCCCACCAATGGTGGCTACTCCATCCAAGTGAGTTATAAGCGTGTGAGCCTGGGTATCGGCGGTTCTTACTCTATTGGCGGCAAGGTGTTGAACGACGTAAAGAGTCCTGTCAGCTACACCAACTTGGGTGGAACGGCAGTAGAAAAGATTCCTGCACCCATCAACGACCTCTACGTCAACCACCTCAACGTGCTTCGTAGCGTAACCGACAGATGGACACCTGCCAACCATCGCACCGACGCCAACCCCCGCATACTCGACGCTCACGGCACTTACTATGGCTTGAGCAATTATGTAGTAGCCTCAGACCTCGTGACCAAATCGTCGAGATTGGAAGATGTGTCTTACTTTAAAATTGGTTCTTTATATCTCAGCTACCAATTTGACAATAAGCTCATCAGCCGTTGGGGCATGAGTTCGCTGGCATTGTCATTCAGTATGAACAATATTTTGACCCTCACCAATTATTCCGGTATCGACCCCGAAAGCCCCGGCGCTGTTTACCCCATGGCACGCAGCTTCTCATTGGGCGTATCTGTCGGATTCTAAACCATCATTAAGAGTGATATAATAAAAAGGAAAAAAGTATGAAAAAATATATCATCATCGTCCTCTCTGTGCTGCTCTGCACCTCGTGCGAAAAGTATCTGGACGTTAAACCCTACGGAAGGGTTGTACCCAAAACAGCAGAAGAGTTTTCCGGCCTTATGCACGCCCGACTATATCAGTTGGACAATGGGGCAACCACCTATATCTTAGACAATGCCAATACATTGGTATCCTTCGACATGGCGAGTGGCGACGACTTTGAAGTAGCCCTCACCACCAGCAGCGGACAGTTCATGCCCACCTATTTGGGATCGCTGATTGGCGGAAGTATGTCAAGCGACGCTTACCAAAAATTATACGAACTCATACGCGATTGCAACATCGTCATCAACGAGATGAAAGAAGAAGGCACACAGCTGAGCGACATTACGCGTGCCACAGCTTATGCCTTGCGTGGCGTTGCCTATTATCAACTGATGAGAATGTATTGCGAAGCCCCTGTTAAAGGTCAGTTCGCCCAACAGTTGGGTATGTCCATGGTTACCAATTTCGACGTGGAAGAACGCCCCATACGCAGTGCGATGCAGACAACTATTTCGCAGATTGAAGCCGATTTGCAAAAGGCCATCTCGTATCACCCTGCCGACGACCTCTATCGCTTTAACGAAAACGTGTGCAAGGGTTATCTGGCACGTCTCTATTTCTGGACAGAACAATGGGAGAAGGTGGTGCCACTGACACAAGAATTATTGAAGACCCACCCTATCTTAACCCTCGACAACTTTGAGAAAGGAATGAAGTTTAGCGGTACTTTGGGTTCTAACCAACTCATCAAGGCTTACCGCAACTCCGGAACAACCGACCAAGAGTACACCGTGGGCATTCAAAGCTTGAAGTATCGCCCCATCAGTGCTCGCTTCTTGAGCCATTTCACCATTGCCGATACAGCCAACGACTTGCGTTATCGCATGTATGTACCTCAGTCGCGTTTTGCCACCAAGCCCTTGTTCTGCGGCCTTCGCTCGGAAGAGTTCTTGCTGATGCAAGCCGAGAGCTACGCCCATCAAGGCAAGGACGCCGAAGCCTTGGCCTCCCTTAACAGCCTCCGTGCTGCCCGCATCAAGGATGTAACACCCTACACCATGAGCAATCTGCCTGCCATCAACGCCCAGGAGTTAATCAAGGTAGATGCCGAAGGCAAGAGTCTAACCCCCTTGATGGCAGCCATCTTGAGCGAACGCCGCAAGGAATTGTTCTTGGAAGGCGACCGGTTCTTCGAGATGAAACGCAACGGAACACCCGAATTTTGGTCGGCTTTCAATGGCCGCAAGTACACCACCTACAAGTATATGTACACCTTCCCCATACCCTATATCGACATACAAACGATTGAAGGAATGCAACAAAATCCCGGTTACACAGAATTAGTATCACAATAATTAAAAGAAAAAGGTCATGAAAAAATATAAAATCCATCTTCTGCCTCTCATCATGGGTGGAATAACAGTTTTGACAATGGCAGCATGCAGCAGCGAAGACGAGGTGCCGCCACGCAACGACCAAGCGGTAACAGTGAAAAACTATAAGATGCCCGACCCCACACCACTCACCAACGACGACAAGGCCACGGTCGACGCCATCAAAGACGAATATAAAAAAGCGGTGGGAGAAGAATAGTCCACTATACGTTGAATAAAACAAAGAACAAAGATGAAAAGAAAATATATCTTTCTATATGCCGTCTTGCTGGCTATGCTCACAGCACTGGCAGCCTGTTCCGACAAGGACGATCGCGGCATACGCACCGAACTGAGTTTGTACGCACCTCAATACACCTTGGGAAACAATGAGGGCGACAGTGTGCAAATTGCCATTGTTACCGAAGGAAAGGCTCTTTCTACTGTGAGAATACCCTACCGCCTGTCGTCTGTCAATGGTGCGAAGCTCAACGAAGACTTCACCCTTTCAGACAGTGCTTTTACCTTACAAGAGGGCGACTCTGTGGCTTATCTCACCATTACCCGCAAAAAGGTGGAAGCACAAAAGAGTTTTTTGCTCACCCTCATGCCCGTTGAAGGGGTGAAACTGGGAGCATTGAATTATATACAGGTCGACTTGATGGGTGCCAACGTCTACACCTTCCTCGATCCGACCGATATGCTGGCACTATCAAAAGATTATACCATCAGATTGGAAACGGCCTTGGGCGAACGTTATTCTTACACCAAGCAGACACGATTGGCAGTAGAGGTTGACCCTTCTTCAACCGCTGTGCCGGGCGAACACTTCCGCTTTGCCAACGACAGAGCACAAGCCGTATTCAAGGCAGGACAATCCGACGGTGTCGTGTCATTGCAATTTCTGAAGTTGGAAAAGGGCAAAGACCACATCGTATTGCGTCTGGCAGACAGCAATAAACTCGTGGGGGGAAACAATCCTACCATCGACATCCGCATCGTCGGACCATCCGACTTTGCCGGAACATGGGAATTTGTCGGTGTAGGCAACAAAAAGTGGTGGACCGACTCATGGAGTATGGACACCGACCTGATTGTTGACGGCAACAGTGCCGATCGCATCAAACTCGAGGGAACGCCCGAAACAGGCTACAACTTCACGCCCATGCTCACAGGTAAGCTCAAAAACTATTTCGTTGCAGCTTGCCGGGCGCCTTTCAAGGGCGAAAGAGAGAACTACTTCCAAGAAGCCGGTGGACGCCCACCTAAAATTTCTCTCGCCGAATATGAGTTTGAGACCATCAACGTTGCCTTCTCCGAGACCGACACAAACAATAGAAAAGCACTCGTAGGACTACGTTTTATCCGGGATGAGAAGAAACAACGACTGCTCGAAATGAGTATCTACGACTTCGAGCCGACAGAGACCAACTGGAATGGTTTGATGGAAATGATGAAATATTCAGCGTCCGAACCTCCCTACTTCCTCGATGGCCCGATACGCATCCACTGGAAGTTGGTGCAATAGGAGAATAGGATTCTCACCCGACCCATCGCTGTACCTCGCTGCAACAGCAGCTAACAGCGGCCTCCAGCCCCTAAGGAGGGGGAAAGAAAAAGCGAAGAACTGCCTGTGTAATGTCAAATTACACAGGTGCCTAATAAGTAGAGAGGATGTGCGATTTTGGCACATCCTCCTACAACCCAACAACTTAAAGAAAACAACCACTTAACCACCCATTGCCAACACTCAACACCTAACACTTCATAAGATAGAAAACAGAATGGAGGATAGACTGAATTGAGGTGTAAAACAGGCTGAATCACCCAGCAAAACAGGCTAAATTCAACAGCAAAACAGGCTGAATGACAGGCTTATCCCTTACATAAAAGACTGTTGCATATCAGCCATTAGCCTTTCATCCCAACCAATCACTATAAAATTCTATCTTCATTGTGTCAGAATATCTATACAAGATAACGAGGAAACTGATTGACATTCGCCCGTTATCATCAGTAATGGTCTACCAATTTGTAACATTTTTTCTTAAACACATTAACAATATTTCACATAAAAACCATTGTAAAATGCTATATATCACAGTATATTTGCAATACTAACTCAAACAATAAAAAAGTATGACAAAAAAACTAACTCAAGCATTATTGCTATCAGTGATAGCGATAATGACGGCTTGTTCTAATGAAACAGAAAATGTAGAAACTCATTATGAGGCATCTAAACCTCTCGAAGTCGTAAGTTTAAAAGACTTCATGAAACTGCCTTCTACTCGATCAGCCTACCTATCTTCCACCCTTGGCTTCACCCCTATTGAGGAGAACCAAGAAGTTTTAAAATTTAATTCTATCAGTGATGCTGTCTCAACACTGAAAGAACTCCTTAATAAAAAAGAAACTGAAAGAGTTAAGTTCTACAATGTACTAGACTTTGACGGAGCATACACTCTAATCACCAATGCTCGAAATGAAATAGATAAAATTTTAGATATAGACAATGAACAACAACTGAGAGATGCAATTGATGCCTATAAAAACAAATACAAAAATGTAATAGCCTTTAATGACACAGATGAGTATGATGTAACTCCATCACTCATATTTAGCGATGATAGCCGCAAGCTAATAGCAAGTAAACAAGGCTTTATTATCATCGGTGAAGAACTAAAACATGTCAAAGATATAGATATTCAAGGAGTAACTAGAGCCTTTGGTCCCACAATTATTGAACCAAAATTTGAGTCAATAATTGGAGCCACTGCCGCGGAAGTAAAAAGAGGGAAATATAGAAGTGACATATGTTTAGGTATGGATAAATACAGCCAGAACTTTATGTACAGAGGAGCTTCACAAAAGAAAACACTGTTCTGGAAATCAAGATACTCTACAGAATATAAATGCGATTTATATCTTGACGGCAATAAATATATCATTGATGACCCTAACGATATTAATAAAGGTGAATTATTTAGATTCCTACTACCTATTACTTCAACTCGTCCATATCACGGAAAGAAAGTTTCTGGTTCAATCAAGAACTTCACCTCAGGATGCTGCTATGGCGTCTACTCATCAGTTGACTTTACTTTAGACTTTACTCATTTTAAATGATTATTATGAAAACAAAACTAATATTCTTGATGTTATGTCTTTTTTCATTATCGGCAAAGGGACAAGATTGGAAATTTGCAGTTGAGGGGGGCATTACCATCAATCACCCCAAGCACAGTTTTACAAACGACGGGACATGGATTGGATGGCGTACAGGCGGTTGGGCAAAAGTTCATCCCATGTCTTCAGCATCCCAATTCTATACCACTGCAGGACTTTTATTATCGGGCAAAGGCAGCAAGATAATGTCGTTTATGGGAGAGAATCAATATTATACCAGCCTAATAACCTATCACAACTATCTTGAAGTGCCTGTGCGTATGGGCTACGACTTTGCGGTGAACGACAAGGTTAAAATCTTTGCTGAAGGAGGCCCTTATGTGGCGTATGCTCTATGCGGCAAACAAAAGTATCAAGGAAAAAACGCCGAGACGGACAAACAGTTAGGGTCTGCCACTGACATTTTTGGTGAAAAGGGATTTAAACGTTTCGACTTTGGTATAGGTTTTGCCTTAGGCGTCGAGTTGGCAAAACACTATCAGCTAAAAGTGGGCTACGACCTCGGCTTAATCAACACCACCGGTACACCCGAGAAATATGCTACAGGCGACAAGCTCACCTATAAAAACCGAAACATCACCATCGGTGTGGCGTACGCCTTTTAGAGAATGAGAGGCGGGGAAACTTAAGCATAAGTTGAAGCCGACCTCCATACCAAACACAGAAAAAGCCGCATCATCTGTCATTATCGCAGGTGATGCGGCTTTCTTTTACAAGGCTCTCTCCGCCTCGGGAAGCTACAGCTTCTCTCCAAAACACAGGTCGCCGGCATCGCCAAAGCCGGGTACGATATACTTGTGTTCGTTCAGACTCTCGTCGATAGCAGCACACCAAATGGTGGTTTTATCTTCGGGGAAAGTCTTCTTGATATGTTCGATACCCTCCGGGCAAGCGATGACACATGCCACATGGATGCGTTTGGGTGTACCTTTAGTAAGGAAAGCCTTATAGCCCAACTCCATCGAACTGCCTGTTGCCAGCATAGGGTCTGAGATAATCAGTGTTTTTGCCTCGATACTGGGTGTAGCCAAATATTCCACATGAATGCCCACCTTGGTATGTTCCTCATCTTCGTAAGCACGATAAGCACTCACAAAAGCATTGCCCGCATGGTCGAAAACATTGAGAAAGCCATTATGGAAAGGCAAGCCGGCACGAAAGATGGTGGCTAACACAATCTTGTCGGAAGGTGTCCACATCTTGGCAACACCCAAGGGAGTGGTTACATCCTTTGCTTCATAATTGAGTGTTTTACTGATTTCGTAAGCCAACATTTCGCCAATACGCAAGATATTGTTACGAAAGAGCAAGCGATTCTTCTGGTAATTGACATCGCGAATTTCCGACAGATACTGATTGACAATCGAGTTCTGTTCACTTAAGTTAACTATTTCCATAGTGTACGTTGGAATAAAAGAGGTTATTGATGCGTTTATCAAAAGCATGCTCTTCCGCAACTTCAACAACATTTGTTCGCTGCGAGAAAGCCCCAATAGGCCTGTCAATATGCTTTTGTCCAAACACAAACATGGTTTTGATTGCAAAATTAAATAAATCCTATCATTTTTTTGTAATGTATGAATAGCAAAAACAAGGTGGCCTTCGCTTTTTTATATTCTTTAACCTAATAATCGAATATCAAAAGTAAAATTATAGTATCAAACTTGCCAGTTATGCTCTATTTTGCTAACTTTGCCTACATTATGAAAGGACAGCACAAAGCTTATTTTCATAGCCAAATTGTTTATTTTTTCACTTAAAAACATATTTAAGACATGGCAAATTTTGATAAGTCAGTACTCGAAAAGTACGGAATTACAGGAACAACAGAAGTTGTTTACAACCCTTCATACGAAGTGTTGTTTGAAGAAGAAACAAAAGAAAGCCTTCAAGGTTTTGAAAAAGGACAAGAAACAGAACTTGGTGCTGTTAACGTGATGACCGGTATCTATACAGGTCGTTCACCTAAAGATAAATTCATTGTTGACGACGCTAACTCACACGACACTGTATGGTGGACATCTGACGAGTACAAAAACGACAACAAGAAGATGACAGAAGCTGCTTGGGCAGTAGTTAACGACTTGGCAAAGAAAGAACTTTCCAACAAGCGTTTGTTCGTTGTTGACGGTTTCTGCGGTGCCAACAAAGACACTCGCATGAAGATTCGTTTCATCGTTGAGGTTGCTTGGCAAGCTCACTTTGTTACAAACATGTTCATCAAACCCACAACTCAAGAAGAGTTGGACCAAGAACCCGACTTCATCGTTTACAACGCTTCTAAAGCTAAAGTTGAAAACTACCAAGAGCTGGGCTTGAACTCTGAAACTGTTATCGCATTCAACGTAACATCTAAGGAGCAGGTTATCTTGAACACATGGTACGGCGGTGAAATGAAGAAGGGTATGTTCTCTATGATGAACTACTACTTGCCTTTGAAGGGTATCGCTTCCATGCACTGTTCTGCCAACACCGACCTCGAAGGCAAGAGCACAGCCATCTTCTTCGGTCTCTCAGGTACCGGTAAGACCACTCTTTCTACCGACCCCAAGCGTTTGCTCATCGGCGACGACGAACACGGATGGGACGACAACGGTGTCTTCAACTTTGAAGGTGGTTGCTACGCTAAGGTTATCAACCTCGACAAAGAATCTGAACCCGATATCTACAAGGCTATCAGACGCGACGCTCTTCTCGAGAACGTAACTGTTGACGCTAATGGCAAGATCGACTTTACCGATGGCAGCAAGACCGAGAACACTCGTGTTTCTTACCCTATCAACCACATCGACAATATCGTTAAGCCCGTATCGGCAGGTCCCGCTGCTAAGCAAGTGATTTTCTTGAGTGCTGACGCATTCGGTGTTCTTCCTCCGGTTTCAATCTTGAACCCAGAACAAACCAAGTACTACTTCTTGTCCGGTTTCACCGCTAAGTTGGCCGGTACAGAACGTGGCATCACAGAACCCACACCTACTTTCTCTGCATGTTTCGGTCAAGCATTCTTGGAATTGCACCCCACAAAGTATGCTGAAGAATTGGTGAAGAAGATGGAAGCAAACGGTGCTAAGGCTTACCTCGTTAACACAGGTTGGAACGGTACCGGCAAGCGTATCTCTCTCAAGGATACACGCGGTATCATCGACGGTATCTTGAGCGGTGCCATCAACAACGTACCTACCAAGACCAGTCCTTACTTCAACATTGAAGTTCCCACTGTGCTTGAAGGTGTTGACACCAACATCCTCGACCCACGCGACACATATGCTGACGCAGCTCAATGGGACGAAAAGGCTCAAGACTTGGCAGGCCGCTTCATCAAGAACTTCGTGAAGTACACCGGCAACGAAGCAGGTAAGGCTCTTGTTGCAGCCGGTCCTCAGTTGTAATCTTTATTTGGATTATATATAATAAGGTGGATGTATCGAATGGTACATCCACCTTTGTTTTTGCGAGTGTTCAAAAAAAGATGGGGAGACGAACTATAACGACACCGGTTAAGGGCAACGACATACAAATTTAATTTTATAAGCAACGACACACACAACAGCTCACTACTTTTATCAAGAATGCTTATGAGATGATGATATAAAAGATGTTGTGAGAAGTGGTATATGTCGTTGCTTAAAAAATGTTTTATGTGTAGTTGCTTACTTTTGCGAGTTTTGCCATCGCGACTGCGATGTCTGCGCCCTCTTTCCACTCTGTTTGGAGTAAAGTCTTCCGCGTTCTCTGCATTCTCTGCGAGAGCTTTTGAGTTAAGCTAAATGAGCAGAGTTCAAGCAGGTTTGGGTTAAAGGCTCTCGCAGATGACGCAGATGACGCAGAAATGTTATGGACAGGAGACGATTACACAAACATCGCAGTCTGTAACACAACAAAGCACAAAATATCTACCATTTTAACACCTTTCTTCAACATTTCTTTTAAAAAGTATTAGTTGAATTTATATTTTTATGTATATTTGCAATCTCGTGAGCAAAAATTGTTTTAAAAACGTTGTCGCACAATATCGCCAATGCTACTACAATCACCCACTCACTCTTCACTAAGAGAACAGAGGAGACGTATTATAGATACAAAGCCCACGTTTCCCATACAAGCAATATTCAAGCGAATAGAATTAATCAAATAGTTATAACCATTATTTATCCAATTATGCGAAAGACTTTCATTTTGAGAAGTGCATGGTTCATCATTCTTATGTTGTTCCTATGCTCTACCCCATTCAGTCAGACGTTATCGGCACAATCTGTCAGCCAAACCAAAATAACGGTTTCGATGGAACGTGTTTCGTTAAAAAGCCTTTGCAACGAGCTCAGCAAGCAATCGCAGTTTAACATTCAGTTTGAAGAGGGGCAAATCAACCCATTGAGCATTGTCAGTGTTAATGTTCAAAACACAACACTCAAAGAAGCTTTAGACTTGTTGATGACACAAATCAAAGGCACTTATACCGTTGAGGGCAAGAACATTATGATTACCCCCAAACAAAAACCCGGCGAAGGAAGTTTGGTGAAAGGTCAGATTGTCGACACACAAGGCATTCCTCTCACCGGTGTAACCATTCGCATGCGTGGATTGAATGGTGGCTACATCAGCGACCTCGATGGACGCTTTGAGATTTTGACCCAAGAGAAAGAGGTGTACCTCACCTTTACATATGTGGGCTATAAAACAGCACAACGCACCGTAAAGAACGGCACAACAGCCCACATCGTGATGGAAGAAGACGGCGGTACGCTGGGCGAAGTGGTTGTTACCGGTTATGGAACAAAGAACAAGAACAGCTTTACAGGTTCGCAAGTAAGCGTCAAACGCGACCAGCTGATGATGCAAGGCACCAAGAATGTGCTGCAAAGCCTCTCGGCTTTCGTGCCGGGTATGATGATTATGGAAAACAATGTTGCAGGTTCTGACCCCAACAAGATGGCAGAGATCAACATCCGTGGCCGTGCCACCTTTGAAGGAACAGCCAATATGCCCGTATTCGTAGTTGATGGTTCGCAGGTTAATGCCGAATATATCTACGACATGGACATGAACGATATTGAGAATATCACCGTATTGAAAGATGCGTCTGCCACCGCTCTCTATGGTGCAAAGGCCTCTGCCGGTGTTATCGTCATTACCACCAAGGCCTTGAAAGGCGGCAAGCTCAAGCTCAACTATAGCGGTACTTATCGTCTTTCTGTACCCGACTTGAGCGACTACAACCTGCTTTCTCCTGAAGAAAAGTTAGAATTTGAACGTCTCTCGGGTGTATATAGCAGTATTTCCAAGTCGAGTCAATACGATTTAGACGAAATGTATGCAAGAAATTTTGCCATTGTCAAGTCGGGCGTTAACACCGATTGGATCAGCAAGCCTTTGCGTAATGCGTTCTCACACCAACACAGTTTGAGCGTAGACGGTGGCGACGAGAATGCTCGTTACAACCTCGGTGTGCGTTATAGCAACGATGCCGGTGTGATGAAAGGTTCCGGTCGTGAACGTCTTTCCGGTAACTTCAAGCTCTCATACAGCAAGCAAGGCAGGTTCTATGTATCTAATACATTGACCTTTAACAACACCAACTCCGACGTATCTCCTTACGGAGACTTCTCCAACTGGGTGCGTTTGAATCCCTACGAAAGTCCTTACGACCAACAAGGCAACTTGCGTCAGAGCATCACGTCGTCTATCTCTAACCCTCTTTATGAAGCAACAGTAGGCAGCTATAACAAGAGTAACAACATGGACTTCCTCAACACCACCTCACTCCAAGTGTGGATTGGTGAGAAAGTGCGTATTGACGGTGATTTCTCTTTCCAGAAGAGTAAGAGCGATTCACACAATTTCGTATCGCCTTTCAGCTATCAAGAGATTAGAAACAATAGCGACGTGTCAAGACGCGGTTCGTTGGCGGAAAGCTTCTCTACTACCACCAGCATTCAAGGTAAGCTGATGGCATCTTACAACAGCTATCTCACCGACAAGCTATTCCTTACCGCTATGGCAGGTTCTAACTTTGAATCGAACCACACCGACGGAACAAGCTACAGTTCACGCGGTTTCTATACCGATAAGTTAGGACACGCAGCCTTTGCCGCACGCTATGCCGACGGTGATCCCGACGGTTCGGACATGAAGTCGACAGGTGTAGGTTTCTATGTCAACGCCAATGCTATTTGGGACAACCGCTATTTCTTAGACGTGATTTATCGTTATGAAGGTTCGTCTAAATTTGGTAAGAACAACCGCTTTGCTCCATTCTGGAGTATGGGTGGAGGATGGAATATCCACAAAGAGAAGTTTATGAAAGGCTCTCCTTTCCAACTCTTGAAGTTGCGTGCCAGCATAGGTTATTTGGGCAACATCTCGTTCGACCCCTACCAAGCTCTCACCACCTACGATTATACCAAGGGCTATTATTATGGTAAGGGTGTAGGTGCTATTCCTATCACCATCGGTAACCCCGCACTTACATGGGAACGTACCCTCAACACCAACGTGGGTATCGACCTCACCATGTTCAATGGTCGTTGGGACTTTACTGCAGAATATTATATCAAAAACACCGACAACCTGCTCTTGGATATCACCAAAGCACCTTCTGTGGGTGTAACCACAACCCGCGAAAACGTAGGTGCCGTGGAGAATAAGGGTGTGGAATTGTCTACTCGCGTCATCCCCATCCAAACCAAAGATTGGCAATGGTCGCTCTCACTCAACTATTCTTACAACAAGAATAAGATTAAACAAATCAGTAACGCATTGAAAGCCCGCAATGAAGAAAACCTGAAGAAAGGTGGCTTGGCACCCCTCCCCGTTTACGAAGAGGGACAATCGCTCACCGCTCTCAAAGTTGTGCCTTCAGCAGGTATCGACCCTATTACCGGTAAAGAAGTATTTATCACACGCGATGGCAATTACACCTTCGACTATAATGCCAACGACAAGCAAATCTTTGGCGACACCACACCTTTCGGTATCGGTGCGTTGAGTTCATACCTCACCTACAAAGAGTTCTCGTTCGCAGCTACTTTCCAATACTCTTTTGGTGGAGCCGTGTATAACGAAACACTGGCGAGCAAGGTAGAAGGAACCAATCCTATCTTCAATGCCGACCGTCGCGTCTTCACCGACCGTTGGAAACAAGAGGGCGACATTGCTAAATTCCGCAGCCTGACCCTACCTCCCGGAGCTCCTCTCCAATCGTCACGCTTTGTTGAAACCAACAACTACCTCACTCTTTCAAGCATCTCATTGGGTTATGAAGTACCCTTGCGTCTGATTCAACGCTATGGTATCAAGCGTATGCGTGTCGAATTACTCGCCAACGACTTGTTCTACCTCTCAAGCGTAAAACGCGAACGCGGTTTGTACTACCCCTACTCTAACAGCGTTGAGATGTCATTCAGATTTTCATTATAAAGTTATAGCAGTATAGAATTATGAAAAAAATATATCAGTCGCTTGTTGTCCTCATGCTCTCCATGGGTGGAGCAACGCTCACCTCGTGCAACGATTTCCTCGATGTACAGCCTTTGGGACACTTGGACGAAGACAAGCAATTTAGCAACGTACAAGGTTTCCGTGATGCGATGTATGGTATCTACGGACAAATGGCATCTACCGACTTGTATGGCAGAGAAATGTCGTACGGTACAGTGGATATTCTTGGTCAGCTGTTTGGGTACAACGACACCAACCAAGACTACAACAAGATTTCTAACTACGATTATAAGGACGCCACAGTACAACAAGCAATCGATCAGTTATGGACTTCACAATACAAAGTCATATCAGATTTGAACAACGTACTGAAACATCTCAACAGCACAAACCTACAAAGCAGTGAGTTTGCATTGATGAAGGGCGAATGCTTGGGTTTAAGGGCTTTCTTGCATTTCGACATGGCACGTCTCTATGCCGAAGACTATCTAAGAAGTACATCCGAGACTCGCGGTATTCCCTATAGCACCACATTCGACTTGGAAAACAAGCCCGTGTACACCTTGCACAAGGTGTTTGAGTTGATGCTCAACGACCTCAACGAAGCTGAAAAACTATTGGCTAACGACGATGAGGTAAATGTAGAGTCTCAACTGTCAACCGATTACACCAAAGGACGTGCAATCTTCTTCAACAAGTATGCTGTTGCAGCAACCAAAGCCCGCATCTATTATGCGATGGGCGATAATTTAAACGCTGCAAAATATGCAGAACAAGTCATTAAAGCCACACATAATTTTGAATTGAAGAAGCTCACATCTATGACCGATGTGAAGAGATTTCCCGCCAATTCTGAATTGATTTTCGGCCATTATAATGAAAAATTGGGCGAAGACATTGTCAATCGTTTCTTGGCAAACAATGAAACAGGACATTACATGGAGGCTCGTCGCGACTTGGCCAACCTCTATGAGGCATCTTCATTCACAGCCAGCAATGCCGACATTCGCTACTCAGCCTACTATCGTCAGTACACCACCACCAACCGTCCCTTTGCTTTCACACGTTTAGTGGAGAACGAAGAGGAGCAGTTCACAAAGCCCCTCAAAGGCGTCACCCTGATTCGCTTGCCCGAGATGTATTATATCCTGAGCGAAAGTCTGTACGAAAGCGACAAGCCGCGTGCCATATCCTTGCTCAATGATGTAAGACGCAGTCGCGGTTTGGAATCGGTTGCCGACACAAAAGTTAATACCCTTGCCAACTTCAAGCAAGAGATGTTGCGCGAACGTATGCGTGGGATGCCCGGCGAAGGACAGGTATTCTATGCTCTCAAGCATTATAACGTATCTTTCAAAAACTATTTGGGCATTACCACCTTCCAACCTTCATCCACTATTTTTGTGCTTCCATGGCCGGAGAAAGAATTGGAATTTGGTAATAAATAATAAGAGAAGCTATAAGCTGAACCACATTTAACAACGAAGTTTATGAAAAAGATATTAAGCAAAATACAGCTCGCCATCCTCGCCCTCATCGGTTTTTCTGCTTGTTCGCAAGTGGATTATGACGGTGAATACAGCAAAGATGGTTTCTATGTAGGCGACAACAAGGTGGCATTTGTCTTTACTGCTGTAGCCGACACTACACAAGCCTATTCTTTTGGTTTGAAATCGCTCGACACACTCTCGCACACGAGCTATATCCGCGTAAAACTTGTAGGCAATCTTTCACAACAAGACAGAGAATTTAAGATTGTAGCCGACCCCAGCAGCACAGCCAAGGCAGGCGTACATTACACAGCCTTGCCCGACAAGTTTGTCTTACCGGCCAACACCAGCTTGGTGCGTGTACCCATCGAATTGATTAGAAAAGATATGAACAAGGCAGGTTCCGACTCGCTCACATTGGTTTTGCAGTTGGTTCCTACCAACGATTTCAAGACCAATTTGACACAGTTTGTGCGATTGGGCGACTACGACCAACCCTTCGTCTACACACCAAAGATGAAGATTGTTTTCGACAACAAGGCGAACGCTCCATCCTATTGGGAGTTTTTCCAAAGCTATTATGGTTTGCCTCCTTTTACACTTAAGCGTTACCTCTACTTGCAAGAACTCCTCGACAACAAACTCGACGAGTATGTAAACAGAATCAACGCCTACGACTCTGACGCCATGGGACGTGTTTATATGGCATGTCAACAAGTGGCAGCTTCCGGCATTTAATTAACATTTCACAGTTATAGAAGTTATGAAAAAAATAGTATATATAGGAGTTTGCCTGGCGATGATGGCATCGCTCAGCTCTTGTATCAAGGACGACTCCACGGGTGCATCCGAAATTTCAAGAATTTCGCTCACCACACCCCTACAAGAAAAATACATACTCAATCAATGGGATGTGCTTTCCATCAATCCCCAGATAGAACAAACCAACAAAGACAAGCCTTTGTCTTACGAATGGGAAATCAACTATAAGGTTGTTTCCACCGAAAAAGAATTATCATATGTATGTGAAGAACCCGGCAATTATGAGGGTCGTCTGAAAGTAACCAACGGCGAAGATATACAATATTATCGTTTCAAGACAGAGATTCAGTTTGCTTACGCTCGCGGTTTGTATGTCTTGGCCCAAAACCAGGGCAAAACCATCTTGTCTTATCTCCCCGCAGAAGATACCGGCAAGAGCTTCAGTTTAGACGCTCTGGCGGTTAACAATCCCGATATGGATTTGACAAAAGAGCCTACAGCCTTTGAGATTGCTTATAATTCAAACCAGGTACCAATGATGTATATCTCCTTGGGCAATCCTTCTACGGTGTACAACCTATCGGCTAATCGTTTGACCACCACCCTCCAAAAAACTTACGATGACCAAATCTATTGGTTGGTAAGCAACCCCAACAGTACGCCTACCCATGTATGGTATGTAGGCAAGAAGGCTATCGAATTCCTTGCCGTAGGTAGCACCATGTATTATCCATTGAACCATACCTACGACAATGTAATGAAGAATGGCAATAAGGTGGAATTGGCAAAAGAGATTGTTCCCTTCCATAACCCAATGCGTCCCAGCAACCATGCGATGGCATTGTTCGACAACGCCGAGGGTCACCTCCTCCTCACACCCATGGATGCCAGCCAGCGTGTACCTGCCGAAATTTTCCCCGGCACTTTCACCGGACAGAAGCTCATTGGTATGGAAGTTGTAGAGTCAAAACGCCAGTTAGTACTCTTCACACACAACCCCACAACAAACACCGTGAACTATTATCATCTCTCACCGGGTTATTACCCCACCAGCGTGGCTAACCCCATTGTAGACCCAGTGATGCTTAATAGCGGCACAGTCAACACAGCAACCATCGACACCGATGCTGCAGTGGTGGCTGCTCTCCAAAAGAATGTGGTATATTACAGTAAAGGTAACAAGATTTTTGGGCATAACATTTTGGCTACAACCAATTTCCCCACTACCCCCACCTTCACTTTGAGCAACCCCAACGACAAGATTGTACAGATGTATATCAGTCAAGACGAGAGCCAACTCTTTGTGGCGGCCAACGCTCCTTCGGGCGATATGCAAGGAAGCATTTACTGTTACGACCTGACTAACAACAAGTTGCTTTGGGAAAAGAAGCAGGTAACAGGCAAGATTCATTCTATGGCTTATAGAATTTATTAAGCAATACAGCGAGAAACGATAGATGAATCGGTATAAGATGAGAGCTATTGCCTCAACATCAAGCACCGATTTATCTGTCGTTTTTGCTTTTTATCTGTGCCACCCCATTGTTTTCTCCCTGTTAGACAGACTGAATTGAAGTACAAGACAGACTGAATTGAGGTGCATTTAAGGCTGTATTCCACAACAATTCAGCCTATTTTGAACTGATATTTGATGACTCTATGGATGGAGGAGCTGACAAGAAGGCTTGCTTTTCTTGGCAACTTAACCTGACTTTCGGGCTATTTTATGCCTCAAGATAATAGGGTTGACAAACATTTAGAATAAGAAAACGGCCGAGAGAAGCCAAAAAACGTTCTAAATATTGTATATTTGCAACACCACAAGCCAAGGCTGTGTACCCAATCTTACAGGATTGGTCATGACGAGAGGATAAGGAGTCTGCCCGATAGGACAATCCTACTAAATCCGACTCAACATCAAGCGACAGGCTAATGGCAAAACAGGAGTCTGCAACTACTCAAACAAGAATCATAAAAACAACTCAATACAATGCGACAAAACTCTTTTAACAAAGTCATAACGGGCGTTGCTTTTGCCACGTTATGCCTTTTTGCGTTAACGGCTAACGCACAAGAAAAGAAACAGGACAAGAAAGAAACAAAGACCGAAACAAAGAAAGACGCGGCAGACAAGAAACAGGACGATGCGTCGAAAAAACAAGACGATTCGGCAAAACAAAAGGCAGACGAAAGTAAAAAAGCCGACGACTCTACCAAGAAAAAAGAAGAGTCGGCTAAAAAAAGTAAGCCTACATCCAAGTACGACAAGATTTTTAAAGACAAGAAGTCGGAAAGTGCAAAGAGCAAAAAATTTATCTCTATGCACAAAGTTGATGGTAAGCTCTATATGGAAGTACCGGTCCAACTGCTCGGACAAGAGATGTTGCTCGCCGGTGCCATCTCTTCTACCACCGACCCCACCTATATCACCGTGGGTATGAAAAACTTCAACCCCCTCAACTTCTATTTTGAAAAGCAAGACAGCAATATCGTGCTGAAGCAACCCAATGCCATCCTTTATAACAATGGCAAGGCCTCGCCCGAGATGAAGCAGGCTTTCGAGCTGAACTATCGCGACCCGCTCATCACCACCTTTAAGATAGAAACCTACAACAACGACAGCACCGCCATTGTGTTCGATGCCACTTCTCTCTTGGCACGCCCCAACTCACTCCTTCCTGTGATGCCCACCACATCAGGCAACTTCAACATTTCCACTTCTCCTAAGTCGGAATTGTCGTTTATTCGCAGCTTGAAGAGTTTCGACAACAACCTCACCATCTCGCTCGACTTCAACTATTCGCTCAGTGCTTTCTTGATGCAAAGCATAGCGGTGGCACGCGATTTACCTGTGACCGTGGGCGTTACCTATAGCATCATGCAGTTGCCCAAGGCAAAGATGCGGGCCCGCAAAGCCGACTCACGCGTGGGCATCTTCGCGTCTTCCAAACTCGCCTTCGACAACGAGATTAGCAAGAGCAAATACACTTATATCACCCACCGCTGGAACCTCGTACCTAAAGACCTCAAGGCGTACAACAACGGCAAGCTCTCCGAACCTGTCAACAAGATTCGTTTCTATCTCGATCCCTCATTCCCAACGACATGGGTCGCTCCAGTCAAGCAGGGTGTATTGGCGTGGAACAAAGCTTTTGAGAAAGCAGGTTTCCGCAATACCATCGAGATTGTAGACTTCCCCAAGAACGACCCTCAATTCGACCCCGACGATTTGAACTACAACTGCATCAGATATATTCCCAACGGACAAGAAAATGCAACTGCCCCATCGTGGGTAAACCCCAATACAGGTGAGATTTTCAATGCCTCGGTATTTGTGTATAGCAACATCGAAGACCTGCTCTACAAGTGGCGTTTCACCCAAACAGCAGGTGCCGACCCCACCATGCGTACCGACCGCCTCAATCCCGAGCAGTTTGCCGATGCCCTGCAATATGTCATCACCCACGAAGTGGGACACGCTCTGGGTCTGATGCACAATTTCGGTGCCTCTGCAACCTATCCCACCGACTCGCTACGCAATGCCGCTTTTGTGCGTACCAACGGCATTACGCCCTCTATCATGGACTATACACGTTTCAACTATGTGGCACAAGCCGGCGACAAAGGTTCGCTCTTTGCAGCTCCCACCATCGGTATGTACGACCAGCACGCCATCGAATGGAACTACCGCTACTACGACCCACAACGCTACTCGGAAGAAGATGAAGAGCGTTTGTTGGAAAAGATGGTGGACCAACGTGTGAAAAATCCACGCTATCGCTATTACAGCGAAAAACTGCTTAACACCGACCCACGCGTCTTGTCGGAAGACTTGGGTAACGACCCCATCAAGGCTGCCAACTATGGCATTCGCAATCTCAAGACCATATCTGCCAACATGATGAAGTGGATACGCAACGACGAGGACAGCAAGAAGAAAGAAAAGATCGACCTCGCTGTAGCCCAGCAATATTATCAGCACTTCCAAAACGTAGTGGCACTGGTAGGTGGCATCCGCATCAACGACATGAAACTCTCTTCGGGCGTACCTCGCTACGAAGTGGTGAGCAAGGAACAGCAACGCCAAGCATTGAAGTGGGCCATCAACGAAGCACTCCACCTCAAGAGCCATGCCAACCGCGAATGGGAGAAAAAGGCCTTTATGACCATTAGCTTCTACGACCAGCTGACAGAATTTTACAACTATAGCTTGATGGGACTCCGTACCAAGGTAGCTGTGGCACAACACATCGACCCCAAGAGCTACACCCAAAAAGAATATTTTGACGACCTCTTTAACGGCATCTTCCAGTCGGTGATGAACACCAAAGCACCCACTGCCGAAGAAAGATTGTTGCAACAAACCTATCTCACCTATTCGCACACCATCGTGAAAGAAGGTGTTAAAGACAAAAGTCGCAGCATCGCCATCGACGGAGGGGCAACAGCTGCCACATCTACCCCCAACGACACCTATGCCTACGGCAATCCGCCCATGTCGATGTTGCCCGCCTTCAACACCTCGTTGGTAGACAAGAGCGATGTATATTTATATGCGTCTCTGCTCCGCCTCAAACCCATGCTCGAGAAATGTGTAAAAGCACCCATCGGCAACGAGGCAAAAGCCCATTATCAATTACTCTTGTTTAAAGTTAACAAAGCATTGGAGGTAACAAAATGAAAAGACATATATTCCGCTCATACCTCACTCTCCCGCTGATAATGCTCTTTGCCCTCAGTGCGGTGAGCGTGGAATCGCAAGCAGGCATCTTCCCCTTGTTTAAGAAAAAGAAGAAGACTGCCAAGACCGAAGTGAAGAAAAGCAACTACGAGAAAGCCCTGACCGACCGACCCATCACCTCGGCCCGCAGCTCGTTTCTCTCTTTGCACAAAACCGATGAGAAGCTGCTCATCGACATACCCAAATCGTCTTTAGGCAGAGATATTCTCTTGGGTGCTACCGTAACGTCGGCATCCAACCCCCAATTGGGTAAGGTGGGTTTTAAGAACAGCAATCTCATCCATATCCGTTTTATACAAAAAGACAGTTCAATCATCATGCAGGTGGTCAACACTCCACCCTTGTCGCCCACCAACAACAAGTCGAAGACAGAGAAGGTGAATGCCAATTATGGCGACCTCGACTTCTATAAATTCCCCATCAAGGCCTACTCCAAACGCGACAGCTCAATACTTTTCGATGCGTCTTCATTCTTTTTGAAAGAAGACCGCTTCTTCCCTGTGGTGCAATGGTCAGTGGGTTCGTTCAGCGTTAGTCCGCGAATTAACGATGCTGCCACACGCATCACCTCGCTCAAAGCCTTCGACACCAACGCCAGCATCGTGCAAGAGCGTAGCTATACCGTCGACATCAACGGCAAAGGAGGGGCGAAAGGCCTTTCTAACTATCCGCTCACCTTAGGTCTTAACTTCACCATGGCACTTCTGCCCAAAGAACCCATGAAACCAAGATTGAGCGATAGTCGTTTGGGCGTGTTCTTGAATCAAATCAAACGCGAAAAAGACGGTAAGCTGGAAGATGCTTTCGTGATGAGAAGATGGCGTGTAGAACCCAAAGACACCGCTGCTTTTAACAGAGGAGAATTGTCGGACCCCATCAAACCCATCGTCTTCTATGTAGAAAACACCTTCCCTTTGAAGTGGAAAGATGCCATCAAAAAAGGTATCTTAAGATGGAACAAAGCCTTTGAACGCATCGGCTTTAAAAATGTGATGCAGGTTCGCGACTTCCCCACCGACGACCCGTCGTTCGACCCCGACAACTTTGCTTACTCATGCATTCGCTACTTGCCCATGGCGATAGAAAATGCGATGGGTCCCTCATGGGTAGACCCACGCTCGGGCGAGATTGTCAATGCCAGTGTATTGGTGTACAACGACATTATCAATGTCATTAACAACTGGCGATTTGTACAAACCGCTCAGCTCGACCCCGAAGCCCGCAAGTCGCAGCTATCGGATAGTCTGGTGTTTGAATCGTTAGAGTATGTCATCGCTCACGAGATTGGTCATACCCTCGGCTTTATGCATAATATGGCAGCCTCGGCAGCCCTCCCTGTCGACTCTCTGCGTTCGCCACAGTTTACCCGACAACATGGTACCACCTCGTCTATCATGGATTATGCCCGCTATAACTATGTGGCACAACCCGAAGACAAGGGAGTGGCTCTCACACCGCCATTCCTCGGTGTGTACGACTACTTTATGGTGGACCAGACTTATCGCTATTTCCCCGACTCAAAAGGCTATGAAGACGATTACGAACGTCTTTGCAAACGCTTTGAAGAGCATGCAGGCGACCCCTTCTACCGTTATGGTGTGCAGCAGATAGAACATCGTTACGACCCCTCTGCAGTGGAAGAAGACCTCAGCAACGACCCTGTCAAGGCGTCTGACTATGGTATGAAGAACCTGCGTTATATCCTCTCCCACCTCGACAGTTGGATTGACGATGAAGATAACGCCAAGCGTAAGCGTGAACTTTACGAAGAAATATTGAGTCAGGCCATGGGCTATGTTCGCAATGTCTTTGCCAATGTGTCGGGCATTTATCTGTATCAGACCTCCGAAACATCGGGTTTGCCACGTTATAAGGTTGTGCCTCGCGAAGAACAAAAGGCTTCGGCACAATGGCTTCTCAAGCAAGCACGCACCTTCTCTACCTTGAGCAACGAAGAGATAGAACGTAAGCTGCCCGCTGCGGGCAATCGTCCGTTCCGATTGGTGGAAAGAGATGTGCAGGCCTTGTCTATGCTCTCTTCAAGCAAATTGTTCCTTTCTCACTATCTTGATTCTACCTCTTACTCGCCTATGGAATATCTGGAAGATGTATATCAAGATATTTTTGGCAAGACCATCACACAAAATGAGAGTCTGACCAAAGCCGACCTGAGTATGCAACAGCTCTTTGTCCGCCTGATGACCGCCAGTGTTCAGGAGGCAGGACAAACAGGAGGTTTGCGTTCGTTACGCCAAAGCACAACACACCACCACCACGAGACGGCCCTGCAACCTTGCGAATGCAGCCTCCATCGTAAGCAGAACCAACCCACAGCCGAAGAAGTGGCGTTTGGCAATGGTTATGGTATGCCCAACGACTTGTGGGGTCAGAGCATCACACGCGTAACCGAATACCATCTCTTCTATGCCCAAAAGGTGAAAGAACTTTTAGAAGGGGCAGTGAAGAAAACAGCAAACGAAGAACTAAAAGCCCACTACGCCCTCTTGTTGGCTAAGTTGAAACAACACATGGAGTAGGTGAATTTTTAAGTTGATAAGTTGGCAAGAATGTACTATCAGGCAGACATCATGCAAATCTGCACTACTCAAGCCAATCAGTATAATCAGACAAATGAGGCCGTCCGAAAGGGCGGTCTCATTTGAATTTAGGGATAGACTTGCATTTAGAAAAGCACACATGAGCAATACCATATATAAATACCTATTATAAACATAATTTTGAGTAAAGCGACCATGGAGTTGGTCAATCTGCGGTGAAAATATCACCTAAAATAGGTATTGTATTGTTAAAAAACGCATTGTAATTTTGCATCCAATATTTATAGATTGAAGATACAAGTTCAATGACAGTTAATTACTCGCTACATAAACTTTTATTTTACCCCCTGATGCTGTGCTTAGGATTTTCTTCGGCTTTTGCCCAAAGAAAGACCATCACAGGAACCATCCATTCTTGTCAAGGCCTCCCATTGGAACATGCTCTCGTAAAAGCAATTCATAACAGACAGATATTAGCCTCTGCCATTTCTGACGGAAAAGGAAATTTCTTGATGAGCCTCCCCACAGAATCCTCTTTGTTGGCAGTACATTTGCCTGGTTATAAAGATGACACTATAAGGGTAACACAAAATCGTGACACATACCATTTTATACTCAATGAGCGGGCAGAACAAATCAATGAAGTTGTAGTGACAGGATATGTAAACAAGCATAAGGAAAGCTACACCGGTGCCAGTTTTGTCATTGACAGTGAAACATTAAGTAAGCAAGTGAGTACCAATCTGCTGGACATGATCAGGAATAATGTACCGGGATTTGAACTGACAACCAATAACATTCAAGGTTCCAATCCTAACCAGATACCCGATATGATATTAAGAGGAAGGAGTACTTTCGTAGAAGGCGACCGCACCAACCTTCCCCTATTCATTCTTGATGGAGTGGAAACAGATGTAAAAACCATTTTCAATCTCCAGCCCTCAACCATCAGGCAAGTTTCCGTTTTGAAAGATGCTGCAGCAACAACTTATTATGGCTCCAAAGCAGCCAATGGTGTTGTGGTCATAACCTCTCAACCCACTGTTGGTGGAAAGTTACAAGTTACTTATGACGGTCGTTACCAATTATCCAGTGCAGATTTATCGTCATATCAGCTATTAAACGCTGCCGAAAAATTAGAATATGAGCGTATGGCAGGAATATATGGCGACTTTAAAAGTAAGAGTAAAAGCGATTTAGAGCGACAAAAGGTATATTATGAAAAACTGGACAGAGTGAAGGCCGGTGTGAATACTTCATGGCTTAACATGCCGCTGCGAAGAGGAATTGTTCATCATCACAATCTTTCATTTATGGGAGGTACTCACCTTTTTCGTTATCAACTCATGGGAGGATATAGCAAGACAGATGGTGTGATGACTAATAGCAGTAGAAACACCGCCTCCTTATACATCAATCTGATATATGGAGATTGGAGTAAATTCTTCTTACAGTACACAGGACGATTAGAGAACACCAAAAGCAATGATGTGCCTTATGGCAGTTTCAGCGATTATGCTTTACTCAATCCTTATGACATACCCTATAAAGCAACCGGTGAGCTGAATGACGAGCTTTCGTTTGGGAAGGCCAATCCTCTTTATGAAAAGAGTTTAAGCAGCTATATAAGTAACCGAGACCAGACGATAAGCAATAGTTTGCGAATGAGATGGAATATATGGAAAGGCTTGAGACTTGAAGGTCTGGCAGCAATGAGTGTGACAGATAATCGGCATGAGAGCTTTTTCTCGCCTTTGTCACAACGCTTTAATCATTTGGAAAATTTGAAACGAGGAAGCTTTGATATGATGCACAGCCATTATACAGATTTCTCTTTCAACATTTTTGCTGTGTGGAATAAAGGATTTGGCAGCAGATACCAACACCGACTCCATCTGACAATGGGTATGAACCTGCAAGCCACAGAACAAAACTCGGATGGATACACTGCGATAGGTGTCCTTACAGACAAGGCCGACCATGTGTCAATGGCTGCCACCTTTGCTGAGGGAGCATCGCCACAAGGAGGAAAGGATATGTCGCGTATGTTGGGAGGCTATTTAAATGTGCAATACATTTATCAAAACAAATATTTTTTGGATGCCTCTTTCCGTAGAGAAGGTTCATCAAAATTCGGTTCTTCTCAACGCTATGCTCCATTCGGGATGTTGGGATTGGGTTGGAATATACACAAAGAGCATTTTCTGAATGATAGTTTTATTAATCTGCTCAAGCTGCGTGGCAGCACAGGTGTTGTAGGAAGTGTTAATTTTCATCCTTATCAGGCACACTTGGCATACAGATATCAGCCAGACCTCATCTATAACAATCATATTGGGGCTGTGCCAATGGCATTGGTCAATACTCATTTGAAATGGGAACGCACCATCAAACGTAACGTAGGAATAGATTTTGCATTATTCAAAGACCGGTTGAGTGGTAGTATAGATGCTTATCTTAACACCACTCATGATCTTGTGATGACCGTTGCAAAACCCGGTCATACGGGATTTCTCAATGCCAAGGAAAATTTAGGAAAAATACAAAATTCCGGTTTTGAGTTTTCTTTGCGTGGAAGAATCTTTAATGGAAACCCGGTGGGTATGAATGCCTACTTGACATTGAGTCATAACCGTAACCGTATAGTCAAGATTAGCGACTATCTGCGTAACCATAATGCTGAAAACATAAAACAAGGCAACCAACGCCTTCCTGTACCATTATATGCCGAAGGTGAATCGCTAACAGCTCTGAAGGTCATGAAATCGGCAGGTATCAATCCTACTAATGGCAAAGAGGTCTTCATCAAGAAGAATGGAGAACAAACATACACATACGATTATAACGAACGCCAGGTAATGGGCGATACTTCTCCCACTGTACAAGGAACATCCGGTTTTACGACAAACTGGAAAGATTTTTCTCTCTCTTTGACTCTGGGCTATCGGCTGGGTGCAAACGTATATAACAGCACTCTGGCCACAAAGGTTGAAGGTGCAGACCCTTTAACCAATGTAGATAGGCGAGTTTTTTATAACAGATGGCGACAAATGGGTGATGAAACACGCTTCAAGCACATCGCCTCACAAGAATCTACTCCACCAACGTCACGATTTGTGGATACGGAATATACCCTTGAAGGCACGTCTCTTATGTTGTCTTACGATATTCCTGCATCTTTGTATCGCATGCACCCAATCAAACAAATCAGGGTTTCGCTTTCTATGGGTCAGTTCTTCTACCTTTCCACCATCAAGCATGAACGGGGATTGGCATATCCTTTTGCCCATATCTATGAACTAAGTTTAAATATTAAGATATGAAACAAAGATTACTATCCAACATATTCTTAATAACAATGGCAGCCATCTACTTGATGGGCTGCAATTTTGTGGACATTGACACACCGGGATTGGTAGATTCCAGAAAAATGTTTGCAGATGAACAAGGTGTGGATGATGCCCTCACAGGAGTATATGCCACATTGAAAAAAAATGAGCTGTATGGCGAACACCTGTCCTATGGCTTTATTGATGAGATAGCACAATTATATTATAATGACTATCAAGCGACTCCAACTCCATTGACAAAGACCTATGATCTCCAGTATTTGGATAAGGATGTACGCGGGAAGATAGACCGTATATGGCAGACAGCCTACTTTGGTATTTATGCCATCAATAATATACTACAACATACTGATGGTAAAAACCTTGCGGCATTACAGCAATATCGGGCGGAAGCATTAGCACTACGGGCGATGCTCCATTTTGATATATTAAGATTGTTTGCCCCCACTATTGCCCATCCCGATGCTCCAGCCATTCCCTATGTAACCTCAGCAAGCCACTTACCATCACCACGCCTTACTGTTGCAAAGTGCTATCGGCAAATTATTGCAGACCTTGAAGCGGCCAATCAAATACTTTCAACAACTTCTCAAAAGAAACGTACACCTACTGAAGTATATATCAATGGCTATACGGTGAAAGCACTATTGGCACGAGTGAAACTATGGGGTGGAGAGAAAGAGGATGCTGCGAAATATGCAAGAATGGTCATCGACGGACCATACCAACTCGTAAAGGAAGAACAAGTCTTACAACTTTTTATGGGATATGGAGCTACAAGCGAATGTATTTGGCTATTGAACTCTCCCAAAGCTTATATAGATATTCGGAGAGTGTTTTATCCTGCCCGAAGCACTGCTACCTGTAATATGGTACGCAATAACTATAAGCAATTGTTCAATACGTCTGCCTTTACACCCATCAACAATGATTATCGTTTTCAGGCTTACTTCACACAAACCAATTGGGGACGCCCCATAGTGGCCTTTACAAAATTGTATGACAAGAACTATGATGAGACTCAACAATGGCAAGATGGAAGAATACCGGGCATTAATCTCATTCGATTGCCTGAAATGTATTATATCTTGGCAGAATCGGTATATGATACAGACCCGGAGGCTGCCTTAGAGGCTCTGAATAAAGTGGTTACTGCCCGTGGACTACTTCCTTTATCCCTCAAGGATATGCATACACTTGAGCGTTTTCATCAAGTTATAGCAGATGAAATCAGGAAAGAGTATTGGGGTGAAGGACAAATATTCTTTACTTACAAACGCTTGAATTTACCAATGGAAGGTTTGAATGGGAAGATATTTAAAGCAAGTGATGAGGTATATATACTACCACAACCTGAAGATGAGGGGAAATAGATGAACAAATATAATAAACAGAAAATGAGATATTTACCTTTACTCGTAACATCATGTTTTTGTCTACTTTTCTCATGTACACAAGAACAAAGTTTTGTGTATGAAGGGAGAGAAGGAATCTCTTTTGAGCATAATACTTATCAAATTGGCATGGGTAATGCACCTTATTCTATATCCGACTCGATAGTTCCTATTCCATTAATGCTCGTTGGCACTGTCAGTTCCCAATCAAGACCCTACGCGATAAAGATTATTGATACCGCAACTACAGCACGAGAAGGAATACAGTTTCAAGCTTTCGACAGGAAGCGTACGCTGCCTGCCGGTGCCATGACGGATACTCTTTTCTTGAAGATACATCGTAGAACTCTGAATGAAGATAGTATTTATACACTGACTATTGCCATTAATAAAGAGGGCGAACTACCTCCTGCCATATCCGAACGGGCTTATGTAAAACTGATGTTTGACAACCGACTTGCTATGCCTCAATGGTGGTCTGATGTGTCCTATTGGTTAGGTGAATATGATAGAAGAAAATACCAGAAGTTCATAGAGTTGAATGGAACTCCTATAACAGAAAGAGACATGAACGAGCGAAAGTATGACTACCTGCGGATATTTAAAAAAGTGAAAAGTTATTTTGACAGTCATCCACATGAAGGAGTACTTTTCCCTGATGTATATTGGGAAGTTTAAGAACATAAGGACAACAATAAAACAAACAGATAAATATGAAGAAGCATTACTTTTATTTTTGTGCCACTCTGCTTGCACTCAACCTTTTCTTGGCATGTTCTGACAAGGAAACATCTCCTACAGAGATTCCGATAGCCACATTAGAAACGGTAAGCGGCATAGAGAAGGCTTATAGTGTACAACAGGATGGACACCTTATACTGTCGCCAACACTAAACTTTTCGGAGGGAAGTAAACAACCCGTAACTTATGAATGGATTATAGATGAGGTTGTGGTAAGTAAGGAAGACACACTCGATTACATTTGCAAAGAGTTAGGAAGACATGCCGGAACGTTGAAAGTTATTGCACAAGACGAAACAGCCAAATTTGTAGACTTTACCTTTTATGTCTACTCCGGCTATGACAGAGGCTTATTACTATTTACGGCTAATGACACAAGTTCTACATTGGTCTATAAGGCACTTGATGACATCAATATCCCAGCTGTACGCAATGCGTTTTCAGAAAACAATCCTACTCTTCCTCTGGGAAAAACACCCTTGGCTTTATGCTGGACAGGTGAGGGTATTACCAATCCCGCAAATATAGAAGACACCGGCGGCATGGAAGTGATACTGTCCACAGATCAGCCTATACGCATGTATGCCATAGACCCCAATACGCTGAAAGTAAAAACAGAATTTGAGTATGATGGCGATGAACAAGGTTTTACACCCAATCATGCCTTTGTTCCCTTTGGTATGCAGAACAGATTATGGGGTGCAGAAGGAGGAAGCGTATATTTTACCGGCAACGGGAAAGATTACCTGATGTCTCCCGAACGTCGTTTCATCAAGGGAAAACGTCGCCTGCAGCTGCCCTCGAATGCAAAAGTGGCAGACATGACATGCAGCCTGATTACCAATCCTATGGATATGTTGCGTGTCTATTTTGATACAGAAAACCAATGTATGGTATATGTAGGTGGAATACGTGGTATGGTAGAAGGAAAGGTTGCTTGTCCCATTATCCCTATGGCTTTGTTGGCATGTGATGGAAACTATGCCGAAGCGAATACCGATAACCGCTACGAACCCAAACACGCCTTACTGGTTGGATATAAGAATGATAGCAATGTGATGATTTACCGTTTCTCGCCTGCCTCCAATAAAGCAGAAGAAAGTTTGCTCAGTGAGATAGACGCAACAGGTCATATCTTGCCAAAAGCTGCAATAGGTGTCAATCCTATACGACCGATTTTATATTATGCAGACTTTAGCGGTAATATCTATGTACTGAACTATGAAAGTAAAAATTTCTCCACAACTCCCTATGTCAGCTTAGGAAAACAATATGAGGTAAAGAGTATCATATTTAATCCATATAATCCTACACAGATGTACATTGCTGCAGAAGACAAAGAGGCTCCAGCAAAATCTTGTGCGGCAATCTTTATCATAGATGCTGGCAATAAAGCCACAGGCAAAGTGATATATCAGGAAACCGGTGTTGGCGGAAAGATACACAGAATGATTTATAAAGGCAATGGCCTTGAGAATCAGCAAGTAAGAAGAATCAATTAACTAAATAGTAAACTCAAATACAATTTAAATTCAACAATTTATGAAAGCAAAATTACTTACATTATTATTATTAACTATCCCGACAACTCTTATATGGGCATCAGAAGAAATGCCTAACTATAAAATTAGTTATATACAAGAGACGCCGACAGAAGTTCCCTATGGCGTACAAATCGAGAATGATGTTGTTATATCTTGGCCGGCCGAACTAATACCCGCAGACGGACGCATTGTGCTAAGAGAGGGTATTGTGGGTATCGCTGCAACAGCATTCTCAAAAACCAACTTAAAGCATATTATCTTTCCCAGTACACTTCGCTATATAAAAAGCGAAGCCTTTGCTTATTGTAACAGCCTGCAAGCCATTGTTATTCCCGAAGGAACAGAAGAGATTGCCGAGGGAGCATTCTATCAATGCCATGGTTTGATAGCAGTATCTATTCCTTCAACCGTAAAAACCATCTCAAACAATGCCTTTGCTTATTGTAACAAACTGAATAATGTGCAGATTAAAAAAGGCGTTACTGTTATTGGCGAGAGCGTATTTATCGGGTGTACAGCATTAAAAAGCATACAGCTACCCGGCACCTTAAACTCTATCGGCACATCTGCATTCCAATCGTGTAACTCCTTAACAGAAATTGCTATCCCACAAAATGTAACAGAGATTAATTCCAGAGCATTTGAAGATTGCCAAGCTTTGACGAATGTACAATTGAGCAACAACCTAACAACAATTGGGAGATATGCTTTCAAGGGTTGCAACTCCTTGCAGAATATTACTTTACCAACAAGTTTAAAGACCTTGGATGGTTATGCCTTCTCTGCTTGCACTTCACTTTCATCTATCAATATACCCGAGGGTTTGGAACTTTTGGGAGCATCGGTTTTTGAAGGTTGTACTTCATTGACGACTGTCACCCTTGGCAGTGGAATGCCTTCTATTCACCAAAAAGCATTCAAAGATTGTAAAGCCTTAAAAACGATTGCAATACCCGAGGGTGTTGTAGATATAAAAAACTATGCCTTCCAAGGTTGTGACGCATTGGAACAGGTAACCTTACCATCCACTCTCACAGAAATCGGATTAAGTGCATTTATAAATTGCAAAAAGTTGGCTTCTGTCACTTGCAATGCCACCATTCCGCCTATTCTTAAAGTCAATGCCTTTAGAGGTTTGCCTACAAACAAAGAGTTATTTGTTCCTGAGAATAGTGTAAATGAGTATCAAAATACGGCCACTTGGAATTCATTTAACCTTTCTCCCATTACCACGGGAATAGAAAAAGTAGAGATTCAACATTCTACTCATACCTATATATATAACCTCAAAGGCGAATATGTAGGCACACAAGACAAGTGGGACGCTCTTCCCGCTGGCATATATATCATAGGTAAAAATAAAGTAGTAAAACAATAACAATACAACTTCTCCATGCAAGCCCTATTGAAATTCTTATAAGCATGATTCCTACAAGGGTGTCATGCTATATAAGAAAGGGCTTGACAGAGAAACTTAACACATATTCAGAACAATGAAAAATAAAATCACAATCGTTTTAATCGCCTTACTTTATAGTAGTTTAGCGATAGCACAATCAGTAGCCGTATTTGACTTTGCTGCCAATCCATGGAAGATTGAAACAGCAACAACCGGTGATGACGTCGAAACAGGAAAGATAGAAGATAACCAAGCTATCACACAAGATGGTATTGTAATGACCTGCCAAAAGCTCCATAGCAGATATTGGAATAGAATTTACGATGACAAATTAAAATGCTATACAAATAATACCATGACATTTACCGCTCCCGAAAATGTGGTAATTACCAAGATACTTTTCAAGAACGTAGAGTATGAATGTGACTTAAAAGAAGTAACACAAACCGGTGGCGTATATACAGTGGAGAATGAGGATGACGACACACCCTATTCATGGACAGGGCGTGCTGCTGCCGTCAAGTTCAAGGCAACCAAAACATCCACATTCAACACCATAGAAGTGACCTATCAGCCGGAAACCACTACAGCAATAAAGACTGTCACAGTTAACAAAACTAACAAAAATGGCGTCTACACATTGCAAGGGATATATGTGGGAACAAAAGATATCATACCATTACTCCCTTCCGGCATTTACATTGTGAATGGCAAGAGATTTATCAAATAGTTTTGAAGAGTTCTGAACTCACTATAACAACTATTGTACTAAATAGGAATAAGATGAAAAGAATATTATTTTTCGCCTTATGCTTGCTTGTCTCTCATTGTATTATTGCCCAGCATATTACCCCCAAAGAAGCTCAACAAATAGCATTGCAGTTTGTTAATGAGAACCATCAACGCACAAGAACAGCACCCGATGCAAGACAAGTGTATCAGGCCAACTGTGACAACTCTTCTTGCTATGTCTTTAACGTGGGTAAAGAGGACGGTTTTATCATTGTATCAGCAGATAATCGTACTGACAAAATTCTAGGATATACTACGAAGGGCAGCTTTCAGAAAAAGCATATTCCTGAGGCACTGCAGTGGTGGTTGAACTGCTATGACGAGCAGATACAAGCTTTGAAGAAATCTCCAACGACAAGAGCTGTCGCTGCCGAAACTACCGAACGCCGGCGTATAGAGCCACTGATAAAAACAAAGTGGGATCAAGGGCGGCCCTATAACCTCTCTGCACCCAAAATCGGGGCTCTGCCTACATATACCGGATGTGTAGCAACGGCTATGGCACAACTCCTTTACTATCACCAATCACCACAAACTCCTGTACCTTCTATACCGGCTTATATCACTGCAAGTAGGGATATTGATATGCCAGCATTAAAGCCTACCACTTTTAAATGGCAGGATATGCGACCTATATACAAAGAAGATGCAGAAGGTGATACTGCTCAAGCCGTTGCACAACTAATGCTCTATTGCGGACAAGCAGTAAAGATGGATTTCAACACGAATGGTTCTGGAGCTTATATAGACGAAAGTGTTTTCTCCAAATACTTTGGTTTTACACCAGGGGCTCGCGAGATTAGTCGTTCTGACAAAACCTTGTCTCAATGGGAGCAGATGATATACGATGAATTGAAAGCCGGACGCCCCGTGCTTTATACCGGTGGTAAGATTTCTGGAAGCCACGCCTTTGTATGTGATGGATATGATGGTAGCGGAAAATTTCATATCAACTGGGGTTGGGGAGGTATGTCTGATGGTTTCTTTAAACTCTCTGTCTTGGACCCCATAGCTGAGGGATTAGGTGGAATTTTAGGTGCCGAAGGCTATACCTTATCACAAACAGCCGTTGTGCATTTACGCACAGACACAACCGCTATCACACCGCAAGATGAGGATATACGCATGACGGTTAAAGAAGTTTACCTATACCAAACTTATGACACTCGCAAGTCGACTAGCAACGTATTCCGCATTAGTCATCTAACAATGGACGGCTATCATCTCACCTCTTCCATGCGAAGCTTTGAACTCGCTTGGGGACTCTATCAAGATAACACCTTATTATCAGTATTAGATTCTAAAAGCATCAACAATCTCACTCCCGACTATACAGCGTCTACGTCATGGGCACTTGAGTTTGGAGCAAACTTACCTGATGGTATTTATCAATTGCGACCACTTTGCAGATTAAAAGGTAACGAAGCATGGCAACCTTGCATCGATTCAGACTTACACTTTGTAGAATTAAAAATCAATGGTTTGCGTCTGTATATCACCATGCGTAACGATGCAGCAGATAAAATCAAGCTCAACTCAATCAACTTTAGAGGTAAGAAGACGGTGAATCAACCGGTGGAAGTGGCACTTGACATTACCAACGAAGGAAGAGACAATACCCCCGAGTTATATCTATTTGTCAATGGCCAACTCACAACTGGCATTGCTTCTAGCATTGACCCCGGAAAAACAGGAGAAGTTACTCTTAGCTTTATACCTTACTATGCTGGTAAATATCGCATTCGTATCTGTAGAGATAGGGCAGGAAGACGCCTCTTAGTGTCTGATACACTGACCGTAAGCCAAGGTAAAATAGCTAAATTAGCATGTATGGCACGAATCACCAATGCAAATAATGAAACGAAAGTGTTGCAAGGCACAACACTGCGTTGCCATCTCAGCATCACCAATCAAGGCACAGAAACCTATTCTGCACCCATCCTATGCCGCTTATATAAAGTGATAGATGGATTTGGATATCCTGTAGAGACATGGCAAGAAGAAATTGCATTAGAACCGGATTCTGCTAAAGGCTTCGACTGCGAGTTTAAAAACTTGGAAGATGGAGAGCAATACACCGTCATTGTTTCTTACTTTACAGAGAATAAAGAAACGGATGGAGAACAAACAGATGTTTACACCATATCAACCACTACAGGAATTAAGGGAAATGGTATGGAATATACAAACTCGGCAAAAGAGAACATTTCTATTTTTACGCTCCAAGGAATAAGAGTAAAAGAAGTGAAACGACAAGAACTGATGTCTGTAATGAAAAAGCTGCCTAAAGGTATATATATCGTAGAAGGACGTAAATACCAAAACTAAGTTCCACACTCACTTTTATAAAAGAAGCGTTATGTATCATTCACAATGATGCATGACGCTTCTTTTTCATGGAACGAATAAATAAAGACTCCCTGTGAACGAAAACATCGTTTTACCTCTACAGACCCAAAACTTAAAACTCACCAACCTAAAACTCACTAACTTAAAACTTATTTTGTATTTTTGTGCAACAAATAGACGCTTATTTCTTATTTCGACCTATGACAAAGAAGATATTTTTAGCAGCGTTAGTGGGTTTATCGCTACACGCTCATGCAGCAACAGCTGTTGCCCCTACTTTTAACGAGTGGCAGGATTTGCAGGTGAATAACATCAACCGACTACCGTCGCGAACCAATTTCTTTGCCTTTGAAGACAGCCATCAGGCGTTGAAAGGCGATAAAAGCACATCACGCAACTTTTTGTCTCTACACGGCAATTGGAATTTTCATTGGGTGGAAAATGCCGATGAGCGACCTACCGACTTCTTTCAACCCAACT
>JALEWR010000097.1 GCA_022783515.1 Prevotella sp. | reverse complement strand
CAAATGAGCAGAACCAAGCTTGCTTGAGTTATGCCATGGCGAAAAACGCACTTTTAGAGGAACGAGAAAAGAACGTTTAAATGAAGCCAAATGGGCAGAGCCAAACTTGTTTGAACTATGCCATGGCGAAACGAGTTGATGAGCTTGCGAATAAAACGCACTTTTGAGGCACAAAAAAGGTCAGTATCAACATAGCTTCACGCTATTGCAAACGAAGGAATGTTTAGGATTAAGAAACTCGACATATTTATTTTACGCCAGTTTGGCATGCTCTTTATCGGCACCTTCTTCATCTGTCAGTTTGTACTGATGATGCAGTTTCTTTGGCGTCAGATAGACGACATTATTGGTAAGGGCGTGCCGATGGAAATCTTGGCACAATTCTTTTGGCATATGGGCTTGATGCTTGTGCCGCAAGCCCTACCGTTGGCAATATTGCTTTCGTCGCTCATTACCTTTGGTAATATGGGCGAAAGCTGTGAATTGACCGCCATAAAAGCCGCCGGCATATCTCTTATGCAGGCGTTTCGCTCGCTCGTTATAGCTGTAATTTTTATTAGCTTAGGATCATTTTATTTCCAAAACTTTATCGGTCCGCAAGCCAATGTCAAGTTAGCGCAGCTCTTTATTTCGATGAAACAGAAGAGTCCTGAATTGGGTATTCCTGAAGGAATGTTTTATGACGGCATCCCCAATAGCAATATCTATGTAGAGAAAAAAGACATTGAGACAGGAAAGCTCTATGGGGTGATGATTTATCGCATGAGCGGTAGTTATGAGGATGCTGAAATTATATTGGCAGATTCCGCCATGTTGCAGTCGACAGCCGATAAGAAGCACCTTTTGCTAACTCTCTGGGCAGGCGAGTGGTTTGGCAATATGACACAGCAGATGACCAGTAGTGCGGCAGTGCCTTATCGTCGCGAAACCTTTTTGCACAAAACGTTGCTCATCGACTTTAATGCCGATTTCAATATGACCGACGCCTCCCTCTTCTCCAGCGATCCACGCGGAAAGAGCTTGGCGAAGATAGCCATTGATATCGATTCGATTAACAATAACTATGATAGTATTGGTCGCTCGTTTTATCGCGATGCTGAGGTGATACATTTTAGAACCGCCAATATCGATCGCAACGACTCCTTGGAGGCTGTCAGGCTGGTGGCTAAGAACGATATACAAATCGATACGCTGTATAGTAAGCTCAATAGTGAGACCAAGGCCGACGTGATAAGTAATATGCGGAATCAGGTGCAGAGTATGATTTCGGAATTGGAGTTTAAAGCGATGCTGACCAACGATGGCGAACGAGAGTTGAGAATGCACAAGATTGAAGCCATTAATAAGTTTACGGTGGCTTTATCATGTCTTATCTTCTTCTTTATCGGAGCACCTTTGGGGGCCATTATCCGTAAGGGAGGATTGGGGATACCCGTCATCGTGTCGGTGTTGGTCTTCATAACCTATTATATTCTCGAGAATACGGGATATCGTATGGCACGCGGAGGTATGTGGCCTATCTGGTTTGGTAAAGGTCTCTCAGTTGGTGTGCTGACCCCCTTGGCAGTATTTGTTACTTATAAGGCAAACAAAGACTCGGTGGTGTTTAATATGGATGCTTATAAAGCTTTCTTTAATAAGGTGCTGGCGTTGCGAGTGAAACGGCATATCGCTGCGAAAGAGGTGATTATTCAAGACCCCGACTACTTGAAAGATCGTGAGATTCTGAACAGAATCAATCAGCAGATACAGCAGTATGAGCAAGTGCATCGCCTGACAAAAGCCCCCAACCCCATCAGTATTTTCTTTAAGTATCAGCCCGATCATCAGATAGAAGAGATATACGAAGACTTGGAGGCGGCTATTGCCGATATGAGTAATACCCGCGACAAGGTCATTATCACGGCACTTAGCAAATATCCCATCATTATCACCAAGGCGCATACTCGCCCCTTTGAAAGAAAGTGGCTTAACATGCTTGTTGCTTTTATTGTGCCTTTGGCTCTGTTCTTTTATATCCGAATGTGGCTCTTCCGAGTGCGATTGTATAGGGATATTAAGAGTATTTATCAGACCAATCAGGTGATTGTGCGGCGAATTGATGAGAAATATAATGATGCGGGAAAGGATAGCGAATGATTGGTGAACGGATTGGTTGGAACTTTCGGAGTGGTCAGGGCAGTAGAATTAATCCATCAGTCAGACTCGTTGGTCTTGTTGGGCAATTCAAAAACTAAAAACTCCACCTTATTATATATAGGAGAAAAAACAAAAAGTAAGCGTAAAAGAAAACAAACAATATATGCAAGATATGAACGAAGTGAAGTTGAATAGCGTTGAAGAAGCCATAAAAGACTTCAAAGAAGGAAAATTCGTCATTGTGGTGGACGATGAAGATAGAGAGAATGAAGGCGACCTCATCATGGCAGCCGAGAAAATAACACCCGAAGCTGTCAATTTTATGTTGAAGAATGCCCGTGGCGTGTTGTGTGTACCCATCACCTTGTCGCGATGCAAGGAGCTGGACTTGCCCTATCAGGTGTCAGACAACACCTCCATCTTAGGCACCCCCTTCACCGTAACCATCGATAAGCTGGAAGGATGCACCACAGGCGTTTCGGCACACGATAGAGCCGAGACCATCAAAGCCTTGGCCGACCCCAAGTCTACCCCATCCACCTTTGGCCGTCCGGGTCATATCAATCCCTTGTATGCACAGGATAATGGTGTGTTGAGAAGAAGTGGACACACAGAAGCAGCTATCGACTTGTGTCGTATGGCCGGTTTGTATCCCGCCGGTGCCTTGATGGAAATTATGAACGAAGACGGAACGATGGCACGATTGCCTGAGTTGAGAGAAATGGCTGATAAGTACGACTTGAAGTTGATTAGTATCAAAGACATGATTGCTTATCGCTTGCAAACGGAATCGTTGATTGAGGTAGGTAATACGGTGAATATGCCTACCAAATATGGAGAGTTTAAACTCACTCCTTTCCGTCAAAAGAGTAATGGTCTTGAACATTTTGCTTTGACAAAGGGCGAGTGGGATGATGATGAACCTATCCTCGTGAGAGTACATTCGTCTTGTGCAACAGGCGATATCTTGGGTAGTATGCGTTGTGATTGTGGTGAGCAATTGCACAAGGCGATGAAGAAAATCGAGAAAGAGGGTAAGGGTGTACTTATCTACATGCTGCAAGAGGGTCGTGGTATCGGTTTGATGAATAAGATTGCGGCTTATAAACTGCAAGAAGAAGGTTACGATACAGTCGATGCTAATGTTCACCTGGGATTCCAACCCGATGAGCGAGATTATGGTTGTGGAGCACAGATGCTGCGTCATTTGCGTGTGCATAAGATGCGACTGATGTCGAATAATCCCGTGAAGCGTGTGGGGTTGGAAGCCTACGGGCTGGAAGTGGTAGAGAATGTGTCGATAGAAGTGGATCCCAACGAACACGATTATGCTTACTTGAAAACAAAGCAAGAGAGAATGGGCCACGATTTGCACATTGAATAAGCCGGAATTTGGAGTAGTTCTTAATAAAAGACAAGATTGAAAACGCATCTTCGATAATCTTCGAGGGTGCGTTTTTAGTTGTTGTTAAGGCAAGGGAGAATTGTGAGGGTGATTCTGACAACAAAAAATAACATATAAATAATGTTTTCTTCTCTTATATCAAATATTTCATTAATTTTGCAAAAGACAAACCATAAAATCATTGACAATGGCACAATTATCCGACAGACTCAACAGACTTGCTCCGTCTGAGACGTTAGCAATGTCGCAGAAAAGTAGTGAGATGAAAGCACAAGGCATTAATGTCATCAACTTGAGCGTGGGAGAACCCGACTTCAATACACCTGATGCCATCAAAGCTGCTGCTAAAAAAGCCATCGACGAGAACTACTCTACTTATTCTCCGGTTCCTGGATATGCAGAATTGAGAGCGGCTATCGTAAACAAGCTAAAACGGGAGAACAACCTCGAGTATGCCGCCAACGAGATTTTGGTATCGAATGGTGCAAAGCAGAGTGTTACCAATTCTATAATGGCACTTGTCAATAAGGGCGATGAGGTGATTATTCCTGCCCCCTATTGGGTGAGTTATCCACAGATGGTGAAATTGGCAGGGGGTACCCCCGTCATTGTTAATGGTGGATTTGAACAGAATTTTAAAATTACAGGTGAACAGTTGGAAGCTGTCATCACTCCTAAAACACGTTTGGTCATTCTTTGTTCGCCCAGTAATCCCACCGGAAGTGTTTACTCAAAAGAAGAATTGAAAGTCTTGGCTGATGTCATACTACGACATGACGACTTGTATGTGGTAGCCGATGAGATATACGAGCATATCAATTATATCGGTCAACACGAGAGTATCGCACAATTCCCCGGTATGAAAGACCGGACGATTATCGTTAATGGTGTGTCGAAAGCATATGCCATGACAGGCTGGAGAATAGGTTTTATTGCAGCTCCCGAGTGGATTGTTAAAGGCTGTAATAAACTGCAAGGACAATATACCAGTGGCCCTTGTTCGGTAAGTCAGAAAGCGGCTGAAGCGGCTTATACCATCGATCAGCAATGTGTAGAAGATATGCGTTTGGCTTTTGAAAGAAGACGTAATCTCATCGTGAAACTGGCACAAGACATTCCCGGTCTGGAAGTGAATGTACCACAAGGAGCATTCTATCTCTTCCCTAAATGTAGTAGCCTATATGGTAAGAGCGATGGTAAGAGAATCATCAATAACTCGACCGAACTCGCCATGTATCTTTTGGAAGAAGCTCATGTGGCAACGGTTGGAGGCGATGCCTTTGGCGATCCCGAATGCTTCCGTATGAGTTATGCCACCAGCGATGAGAATATCAGAGAGGCCATGCGGCGCATCAAAGAAGCGATAGAAAAGCTACAATAGGGGGTGAAACATAGAAAATAGCAATAAAAACAGAGTGAAATAGACGATTTTATTCGTTAAAACTTCTAAATTGTCTTTCACATTATTCATAAATTGTTATCTTTGCGTATCAATTGTATGGGTTTTCTCGTGCCGTTTTATGAAGAAGTAATAATAAAAGATTAAGAAAAGAAAGAAGAACTTAAATATTTATTAACAATTTAAAAATTAAAAAACAATTATGGCAACACAAAAAACAGCCAGCCCCGTTAAAAAATCACAGGGCTTTCAAGGAATCAGAGCAGCATTCTGGGTTATCGTAGTTTGCGGTATCATCGCGTTCTGTATTTACAAATTCTATTTAGGTGCACCTGCAAACTTCCAAGGTGGTGATCCTGAGGCTCGTCCTTTGAATATCTTGGGTACAGTTTATCACGGTGGTATCGTCGTAGCTGTGATTCAGACATTGCTTCTCAGTACTTTGGCTTTGTCAGTTGAACGTTGGTTGGCTCTCCGCACCGCTTTCGGTACAGGTTCTTTACCTAAGTTCGTTGCTAACATCAAAGCAGCTTTGAACGAAAAAGACTTCGCTAAGGCTCAACAAATTTGCGACAAGCAAAAAGGTTCTGTAGCTAACGTGGTTTCTGCGTCTTTGAGTGCTTACAAGACAATGGAAGCAACAAGCGGTATTAAGAAGGCACAAAAGGTGGCTAAGATTCAACAAGCTCACGAAGAGGCTACACAATTGGAAATGCCTACATTGCAAATGAACCTTCCTATCATCGCAACAATGGTAACATTGGGTACATTGACAGGTCTTCTCGGTACTGTAACCGGTATGATCAAGTCGTTCCAAGCTCTTGCTGCTGGTGGTGGTGGTGACTCTGTTGCTCTGTCAGCTGGTATTTCTGAGGCGTTGGTTAACACCGCATCCGGTATTTTGACTTCATGGATCGCCGTTATCTCTTACGGTTTCTTCACAAACAAGATCGATAAGTTGACTTACGCCCTTGACGAGGTTGGTTATTCAATTGCTCAGACATACGAAGCCAATCACGAAGACGAAGCTTAATTTTTGCTAACCCTTTAAATTTTTATCGCTATGGGTAAAGTAAAAATTAAGAAAAAGTCGACCTGGATTGACATGACTCCGATGAGTGACGTCATGGTGCTCTTGCTGACTTTCTTCATGTTGACATCAACCTTCGTGAAGAATGAACCGGTAAAGGTAGTATCACCTGGCTCTGTATCGGAAGTTAAAGTCCCAGAGAAGAATGTTCTCAATATCCTTGTGGATAACACAGGTAAGATATTTATGAGCATGGATAACCAACACGATTTGATAGCTGTACTGCAAGGTATGACTGGTCAGTTTGGAATCTCGCTCAATGGAGAACAAGAGAAGAAGTTCTTGAAGGATCCTATGTGGGGTGTACCTATGGATAAGCTCTCAACCTACTTGTCGCTCGACGAAAAAGTAATGGCACAAGAGTTGCCCAGTCAGGGAATACCGACAGATAGTATTGATGATGGAAAAAGTGAGTTCCAACTTTGGGTTGAACAAGCTCGTAACGCAAATAGTGATATTAAGATTGCTATTAAAGCCGATGAGAAAACTCCGTATTCTATTATTAAGAGGGTCATGGAATCTCTTCAAAGTATGAATGAGAACCGTTACTATTTGATTACATCATACAAAAAGGTGGAGGATTAATATATGGCAGAATTAGTTGAACAAGGCGGAGGCGAAGGCAAACAAAAGAAAAAAGATGTCCGCGTCGATTTTACTCCGATGGTAGACATGATGATGCTTCTTATTACTTTCTTCATGCTATGTACTTCATTGGCAAAACCTCAGACCATGCAGTTGAGTATGCCAAGTAACGACAAGAACATGACGGACGACGATAAGACCGTTACAAAGGCATCACAAACCATTACGGTTTATGCAGCCGGTAACGATAAAATCTATTATGTCGAAGGACTTCCCAACTATAATGACCCCGCAACCTTGAAGGAAACCACATGGGGTTCTCAAGGTATTCGTAAAGTCATTATGAATCACCAAGTGGAAGATGGTACAATACCTGCACAAATCATTGCACAGGCTAAAGTAAAATTGGATAAGAAGAAGTTCGATAATCCTAAGTTTACACAAGAAGAATATGACAAAGAATTGTCTAAGCTGAAAGCCGGTGAGGTTGATGGACAGAAGATCCCAACACTTACTGTTATTATCAAAGCTACAGACAAGGCGTCATACAGAAACTTGGTAGACGTGCTTGATGAAATGCAGATTTGCAATATTGGTAAATATGTCATTGACAAGATCAACCCTCAAGATACTGAACTCTTGAAGAAAAAAGGTGTTGAATAATGTTTGTGGCCTCATTAATTAAACATTAAAAAAGGAGAAAACAATGTCAAAGATAGATTTAGTGGATGGTGCATGGGTAGATTTGGTATTTGAAGGTAAAAACCAAGCGTATGGAGCTTACAAGCTTCGTAAGGGTACTACAAAGAGAAATATCATCGCCATTCTTTCAATATTTGCACTTGCAGCACTTATATTCTCTATTGCAGCCATCAAGAGCATCGTTGATGCTAATAGAAAGTCTGTGGCAGTAACTTCAACCGTAGAGTTGTCGGCTTTGAATCAGCCCAAGAAAAAGGCAGAGGTAAAGCAGAAACCTAAGGTGAATATTGAGCCGGAGAAGGTGGTTGAGAAGGTGAAGAGTTCGGTTAAGTTTACCGCTCCCGTGATTAAGAAAGACTCTGAGGTGAAACCCGAAGACGAATTGAAGACACAGGAAGAACTCACAAATACAAAGACCGCTATTGGTGCTTTGGATGTGAAGGGTAACGACGAAACCGCAGGTGAGGTTCTTAAAGTAAAAGAAGCCGTTACACAGCCCGAACCCAAACCGGTTGAAGAAACAAAGGTATTCGATGTCGTTGAACAGATGCCTACTTTCCCCGGTGGTGATGCAGCTTTGATGGAATTCTTGGGTAAGAATATCAAGTATCCCGTTGTAGCACAAGAGAATGGTGTACAAGGTCGTGTTGTTATTTCGTTCGTGGTTGAAAGAGATGGTTCTATCACAGATGTGAAAGTAGCTCGCTCGGTTGACCCCTCATTGGACAAAGAAGCTGTTCGCGTGGTTAAAAGCATGCCTAACTGGATTCCCGGTAAGCAAAACGGTTCTTCTGTTCGTGTGAAATACAATGTACCTGTTTCATTCAGACTGCAATAAGATTTTTTTATGAAGAAAACAACATCTTACATTTTAGTAGGATTAATACTGAATGTTCTCGTCTGCACTTCTTGTACTGAAAGCAAGAGAAAAGACGGACGCACAGACACATATTCGTCAGGGGTGATTACTTTCGCCTCTGACGAAAGTTTTAGTCCGATAATCGAAGAACAGAGAGAAGTGTTTCAATCTATTTATCGTGAAGCACAGCTAATTCCTTTCTATACCACAGAGTCGGAAGGTATGGATAGTCTTCTTCAAGGAAAGGTGCAACTAGTTATTACAAGTCGCGACTTTAAGAAGGCAGAGAAGCAAAACTTTATTGATCGCCAGTTCATGCCCCAGTCGGTCAAGCTGGCGTACGATGGCTTGGCTCTTATTGTCAATAAGAGCAACACAGACACATGTATATCTGTAAAAGATATAGCAAAGATATTGACAGGTGAAGCACGAAAGTGGTCGGATCTTTATCCAGGCTCCACTCGTGGCGATATTCACCTCGTTTTCGACAATAAGAAATCCAGTACGGTTCACTTTGCCGAAGACTCAATTTTGGGCGGTAAGCCAATTACCAATCCCAATGTGGTGGCAACAAATAAGACAGCAGATGTTATCGACTATGTTGAGCATACGCCCGGTGCTATCGGTATTATTGGTAGCAACTGGCTTAATGACAAGCGAGATACCACCAACCTCACTTTCAAGAAGAATATTCGCACCATGTCGGTAAGCCGCATGGACAAGGCTACACCGGCCAATAGTTGGAAGCCTTACCAATACTATATATATAATGGTAATTACCCACTGATACGCACAATCTATGCCCTCCTTAACGATCCTTATAACGGACTTCCATGGGGGTTTGCTCAGTTCATTGCCTCACCTAAGGGCCAGATGATTGTTTTTAAGTCGGGTTTGCTGCCTGTACAAGGCGATATTACTATAAGAGATGTTAATATTAGCCAATAGGCACAACTTTTAGCTATTTCGTACGTCATAATAAGTATATTTGTATTGATAAATGTCGTTTTACTTACAATTCGGCAAAAGATGTTTTAATAGATAAATGAGAGAATTATGAAAGCAATTAAATATTTATTGATGGGTGTGCTGACCGTAGGTGCCGGCACATCTGCGATGGCACAAGACGCTAAAACCACTATCGATGCCATCTCAAAGATTATTAAAGCCAATCCCGCAGCGGCTAAGGATCAGGTAAAAGACGTAGTGAAGAAGAACAAGAAGAATGCAGAAGTGCTGGTAGGCATTGCTCGTGCTTATTACGAAGTAGCCGACACAGCTAATGCCAAGCTTTTTGCTCAGCAAGCCATCAAGGCTAACAAAAACTATTCGCCCAGCTATATTCTTCTTGGCGACTTGGAAGTGATGAAGGATGATGGTGGTGCAGCAGCAGGATGGTATCAACAAGCTATCTACTTCGACCCCAAGAATCCTGATGGCTACTACAAGTATGCTAATATCTATCGTGGTCGTAGCCCCGAGGAAGCTGTTGCTAAACTCAACGATCTTCGTGCTCAGCGTCCCGACTTGGCTGTAGACGCTTTGGCGGCTCGTATTCTCTACTCTTCTAACCGCATGGAGCAGAGTTTGCAATACTACGATAAAGTTGGAGATAAGAGTAAGTTGGAAGATGTCGATATCACCAACTATGCTATGGCAGCATGGATGCTTCAGCAACGTGCAAAGAGTATAGAGATGGCAAAATACGGACTTACAAAGAATCCTCGCAAGGCTGCTTGGAACCGTTTGGCATTCTATAACCTCACCGACGAAGGTCAGACAGAGGAGGCTCTTACCTATGCAGACCGTTTGTTTAACGCATCAGACAGTGCCAAGATTTCAGGTTACGACTATACCTATTATGGTACTGCTCTTAACAATGCCAAGCAATATGCAAAGGCTATTGAGATGTTTAAGAATGCTATGGTTGAGAATAAAGACAATGCCGAATTGCTCAACAGCAACCGTAAGTCGCTTTCTGACGCTTACTTGGGTTTGGACGACTTCGATAATGCTACACAATACTACGAGGAATACCTCAAGAATGCACCCAAGGCAACAGCCAGCGATATGGCAGGTCTTGCAACTATCTACATGAATATGGCCGCTAAGCTCACAGGCGAGCAACAAAAGGCTGCATTCAAGAAGGCTGACAATGTGTATGCAGAGTTGGGTGAGAAGTTCCCTCTCAATATCGATTACGCTAACTTTATGCGTGCCCGTCTTAACTCTAACCTCGATCCGGAAACCAAAGAAGGACTGGCTAAACCTTTCTATGAAGCTTTGGTGACCAGCTTGGCAAATAAGGCAGATCGTGATAAGGCAGACACCGCTCGTTTGTTGGAGGCTTACAGATATTTGGGTTACTACTATCTTGTGAAAGACAACAAGGCAACAGCTGATACTTATTGGAATAAGGTGTTGGAAATTGACCCCAATAATGAAACAGCTAAGCAGGCATTGGGTATAAAATAATGATAATTGAATCCTCGCAGGTCATTTTCGACTTAGAGGTAAACGATATTATAGCAATAAAGGCAGACTTCTATGTGGTCTGCCTTTATTGTTTTCCCATCCTTTATAAGCTCAAAACTAAAAGAATTTGCCAACTCTCAGTCTCTCCACTCATTGGAAGGATACTTGGAATATTTATCGTAGAAAATGCCCAATTTTCTTCTTGCTGTTTTTCTTCCAAGAGGTCTTTCTTTCAATCAAAATCGTATCTTGTTGCAAATAATGGCATTTTGGGGCATAATTCATAACTGTTGAAGGGTGGAAGGCTTTGTTTTAGCATTATAAAAAGTGTGGGATGAAGGGTTTAATGATGGTTTTGGTTGGCTGAAGAGGTATTTTTGAGGCACATTTTTCTAATTTTACGATAGATTTTAAAAAGATGGGTGTCCATATGAAAGATTGCGATATAAGAAATTGACCAAAAAATGTTGCGAGTAGATTTGTGTCAAGAAAAAAGCGGTTTTTGTCTTTTTCTCATTGTTTTTATGGTTTGGATGGTGCATTATATGTATCTTTGCATCGGTTAACTCAGAGAGATTAAGCTTATCCGCTTTCGTTTTCTATATAAAGAGTAGTTAACCATTGACGAGCGAAAGGATGGATGAGAATGTTGAATAAGAGAAAAATGAATAGAATGAAAGATTTAAGAATGATGAAGAGAGTATCACAAGTTGCTTTTGCTGTTGTTGCAGCCTTGACCCTTGTTTTGGGCTTTACTGCTTGTTCAAACGATGATGATCGTGTAGAACCTGTTGTCGTAGCAACCAATAAGTTGATGGTGGATAATGTAGAGAAAACCATCGTCCGTGCAGAAGTGCTTGATATGAAAGATGATGACTATGCCGTGCGTTTTTATCTGTCGAAAGATCAGAGCGAGTATGTGCAGATTTTAGGTAATACCAAGCAGTATAATGGAAAGACAATCGACCTCACCAAGACCGAAGAATTGCAAGAAACCATTGCTTGGCAGGTAGGATACATGAAAAGTGCATCATGGGTTTTTGTCGGTAGTGGCGATGAAGCACATCAGCCTTTTACAAGTGGAACAATGCAAATCTCGGTTAATGTGGCTACAGGTGATGTTGTGTTGAACCTGGTGGATGCCCGGTTGCATCTTGAAAAAGGGCAGAATAGCGATGGTCAACCCCATTCTATCTCCTTCTCATGGAAGGGGAAGGGTGTGATTACGCATCTTGATTAATCACCCTAAGTGTGATAAAGGCAACATACGAGCGATGTTTTCGCTATCTGATATGTCTTTTAAGCCGGGGATGAATTGACGGAATAGTCGATTCATTCCCGTTTTTTTTGGTGAGTTTACCTTGTGTTATATTTCATTCTGCTTGTCTTTAGGTTGAATATACTTGTGCCGCCTGTGGTAAAAATATATCCGTGTGATGGATAAAAGCCGTGTTTTTTTACTACCTTTGCAACAAGTGCAGCCTATTTTGGTGCTGCATTTTGCTATGGCTTATATACTTTCAGAAAGATAGAACGAAGGAATGAAGTTTGCAGACGTAATAGGGCAAGACAATATAAAGCAACGATTGGTGCAGCTGTCGAAAGGCGATCGGCTGCCGCATGCACTGATGCTATGCGGCCCCGCAGGCAGTGGCAAGCTGTCGTTGGCGTTGGCTTTTGCCTCTTATCTGCTCTGCGAGGGTAACAAAGATGGAGGCGAGGCGTGCGGCAGTTGTCCGCAGTGTGCCATGTTGCGTAAATGGGAGCATCCCGACCTGCATTTTTCGTTTCCTGTTATCCGTCCTGCGGGAACGTCGAGCGAACATAAGATGTCGAGCGACGACTTTATTCAAGAGTGGCGGGAGATGCTTTGTAAGAGTACCTATATCACGATGGACAACTGGCTCACAGCTATGGATGCCGCCAATCAGCAGGCACTGATGGGTGTGGGCGAGAGCGATGTGTTGATAAGAAAATTGAGTTTGAAGTCGAGTCAAGGCGGATATAAAATTTCGGTCATATGGTTGCCCGAGCGAATGAATGGCGAATGTGCCAACAAACTGCTCAAACTATTGGAGGAACCGCCTGCACAGACACTCTTTCTCATGATATGCGAAGACCCGGAACAATTGTTGGATACCATCCGCAGTAGGGCTCAACGCATCGATGTGAAACGTATCGATACATCGGCTGTTGAAGAGGCCTTGCAACGATTGCGAGGAATAGAACCGGCGATGGCACATCGCTTGGCACGAGTGGCACACGGCAGTTGGACAAAAGCTATTGGCGAACTGGATGCTAACAGCGAAAACAGACAGTTTCTCGATATGTTCATCATGCTCATGCGGTTGGCTTATATGCGTAATATCAAGGATTTGAAGAAGTGGAGCGAGGCAGTGGCAAGTTATGGACGTGAGAAGCAGCGTCGCATGCTCGTATATTTTGCTCGCATGGTGCGTGAAAATTTTGTCTACAACTTCCGCGTGTCGGAGCTGACTTATATGACCGAGGAAGAAGAAACTTTTGCCAAGAAGTTCTCACCTTTTATCAACGAGCGTAATATCGTCGAAATATCCGAACTCATCAATCTCAGTATTCGCGACATCGGACAGAATGCCAATGCCAAAATGGTGTTCTTCGATTTTGCTTTACGCACAATTATGCTGTTAAAGCAGTAAGGAGAACCATTCTGTAACATCAGTTTTGGTTCATCATCAATTTGCAATTCACCCCACAAGGGGTATAAATATATATCATCACATGGTGCTTTCAGCCGGTTCAAGGCTGTGCGGCACATTTTAATATATCGAATGAATGGATTATAAAAATATGAAATTTAAGGTGGCAATGGGTACCGATCGCGGCTTGTGTAAGGGCGGTTGTTGTCGACAAGACCACCAACTCAATACCTACGACTGGTTGGCAGACATCGTACGCGATCCCGATGCCACCAACTTAGTGGAGGTTCAGTTTAAGAACACTCGTAAGGGCTACTACCACAACGTTAACAATCTCGACTTGAAAAAAGGCGATATTGTGGCAGTGGAGGCAACTCCCGGTCATGATATTGGCGTGGTTACTCTCACCGGACGTCTCGTTACGCTGCAAATAAAGAAAGCCAACTTGAAGTCGGCTGATGACATTAAGCGTGTTTATCGTTTGGCGAAGCAGGTGGATATGGAAAAATATGAGGAAGCCAAAGCCCGTGAGAACGACACGATGATACAAAGTAGACAAATCGCTAAAGACCTTGGCTTGAGCATGAAGATTGGCGATGTGGAGTATCAAGGCGATGGCAACAAAGCCATTTTTTATTATATTGCCGACGAGCGTGTGGATTTCCGTCAGCTCATCAAAGTGCTTGCTGATACCTTCCATGTGCGTATCGAGATGAAACAGATTGGTGCCAGACAAGAGGCCGGACGCATCGGCGGTACAGGTCCTTGTGGCCGTGAGTTGTGTTGTGCCACTTGGAACAAGAATTTTGTCTCTGTCAACACCAATGCAGCACGTTTTCAGGATATCTCGCTCAATCCGCAGAAGTTGGCTGGAATGTGTGGAAAGCTGAAATGTTGTCTCAATTATGAGGTCGACAGTTATGTGGAAGCAGGCAGGAAAATGCCCGGTCGTGAGGTTGTTTTGCAGACACAAGACAGCGATTATTATGTGTTCAAAGTGGACATCTTGGCCGGTCTTGTCACTTATTCTACTGATAAGAACATGGCTTCTAACCTGGAAACCATCTCGGCAGAGCGTGCTAAGGCTATTATCGAAATGAATCGTCGTGGAGAAAAGCCGGTGGCGTTGGCAGGCGAGGATGTGAAAAAGCCTGTGGAACAGCCCATAGACCTTTTGGCGGGAGCTGATATCAGTCGTTTTGACAAGTCGAAACGCCAGAAGAAACAAGGTCAGAATCGTGGTCAGAGCAATGGCCGGCCGCAACACAATGGTGAGAATCGTCGCAAGGATAATCGTCGTCAGCAGAGTGGAGGAGAGGCTCCTGCACCACAACAGCGTAATGACAGGGAGCGGCAGGGAGGCGGACAGCAGCGTCGTCGCAACGATAGGCCTAAACGAGAGCCAAGACCTGAGCGTGGTAGTGAATAAGTTATTGGAATGCAAACCCTAAGTAGGAATATATATATCGTATGGGCGGTTGTGGTTATGTTGTTAACCACAACCGCTTCGTGTGATGTTTCCACCGTATATGACCGTTATGAGCATACCTCAGTGGCAGGTTGGGAAAAGGCAGATACGCTGACTTTTCATGTGCCGAAAGTAAGGGATGAGGGTTTGTATAGCCAGTATGTGGGGGTGCGTATCAATGGTTTGTATCCCTTTACAGGCTTGACGCTCATCGTCAATCAGCGGATATTGCCATCTAATCAGGTGTTGGTCGATACCCTTTCGTGTAAGTTTCATGCTCGCGATGGCTTGCAGATGGCGAATGGAGTGGGCTATTTTCAGTATCGTTTTTTGCTGAAAAAAGTAAAATTAGCCAATAACGACAGTTTGGTTGTTACCATTCGACACGACATGAAACGTGAGATTTTGCCCGGAATCGCTAATGTTGGGGTGAGGGTGAGCAGAGATTAAGAGGGAAAAATGGAGAAGTGGGCGGCAGAAAGCTTGCTTTTCGGGTAGTATTTTTCTTTTTTCTCTATGTACGCCTTGGTTTATCTCATGCCATTATAGACTCTCCTAAATGTTTAAAGACAAATCTTTAGTTTTCTTTCTCGATCATTCGGGCTTGCCATTGTCTTGCCTTTTTCCTATGCTCTTGATTTGTTTCGCCCGGCATCTATCCTTAAAAATATAAAGAGGAGCAGGGTGAAGCCCCATAGACTTGAGCCTCCGTAGCTGAAGAAAGGTAGGGGGATGCCGATAACAGGTGTCAGGCCGAGAACCATTCCCACGTTGATAAAGACATGGAAGAGGAAAATACTGACCACACAATAGCCGTAAACTCTGCCAAACTTGAATGTTTGGCGTTCTGCCACATGAATCAATCGCAGGATAAGAGTCAGGAAAAGTAACAATACACCGGCTGCTCCGATAAAGCCTTCTTCTTCTCCCACTGTACAGAAAATAAAGTCGGTGTCTTGTTCCGGTACAAATTTTAGTTTGGTTTGTGTACCGTTAAGAAAGCCTTTCCCAATCAGTCCTCCTGATCCGATGGCTATTTCGCTCTGATGAACGTTATAGCCTGCTCCTGCCAAATCCTCTTCCAAACCCAACAAAACGTTGATACGCACTCGCTGGTGGGGTTCCATTACCTCGTTCAGCACATAGTCGGCCGAATAGAAAAACATGATAGAACCGATGGCAAAGAGAGCGATATAGAAATAATTGAGCAGTCGGCTACCCAACCAGAGATAGATGAGAAAACCCACCATCATGGCAGACAAAGGAAGCTGAATCCATACCACGTCGAATGGATATACAAAATGCGAGAGGAGTAAGGCAGCAATGGTGGTCGTAATACCAATGACTGTCATCCACCACACCGCTTTTCTGTCTTGGCAATAGATATGCACCATTGCCGTGCTGAATATCTGAACGAGGAGCAAGACGACAAATTTTCCGATGGACGTGGGTGTCTGCCAGAGCATCACCTCTTCAAAACGAATGCCCACAACGAAATAAATGACCATGGCAACACCTGAAAACAAGATGCTGCCGGGCATACCCTCTCGGTAGAACATAAGGAAAAACGCTGAGTAAACCAATGCCGATCCCGTTTCTTTTTGTCCGATGATGAAGAGCATCGGAAGGATAACAAAGGCACAGGCCGTAGCAAAATGTTTCCAATTTTGCATCGAAAAACCGTATGTACTCATTAGTTTTGCCACCGCCAGAGCCGTGGCAAACTTGGCAAATTCGGCAGGTTGCAGACGCAACGGACCCATTACGAGCCACGAACGCGAACCTTTGATTTCGTGAGGGTTGAAGATGGTGGCAAAGAGTAGCAAGAGCAGCACACCAAAGATGATATAGGCAAAGGTGTCATAAAAGCGGTCGTCGAGCATCAAAAGCACAAAGCCGAGGCATATCGATGTGCCTATCCACACGATTTGCATGCCCGAACGTGTGTCCAGACTTAAGATGTCGGTGTCGCCATAGGTATAGCTGGCACCGCATACGCTGATCCATCCAAAGGTGAGAAGTGCCAGATAGATGCCTATCGTCCACCAGTCTATCGATGCAAATACGCTGGTTTGTTTATCTGTTGTTCTTGCCATAGCCTATTCTTCTGCGTTGGAAGTCTTTTGCTCTTGCTTCCGAATGTTCTGAAAGTTTGCCTTTTAAATATTGTTCCATCATAAGTGAGCCGATAGGAACTGCATAGTCGGCTCCAAATCCACCGTTTTCTACATATACTGCGATGGCAATCTTGGGCTTTTCCATGGGTGCAAAGCCCATAAAGATGGAGTGGTCTTGACCACGGTTTTGTGCCGTTCCCGTCTTTCCGCATACGGCATAGTGTGGACTGTTGGCACTTCTGCAAGTGCCTCTCTCCACTGCCGACCGCATTCCTGCCACCACATAGTCGTATGCTTGGCGTGAAGCCTTGGTGTAGTGTCTGCGGGTGAAGGCGGTGTCTAAGGGTTCGCCCTTCACCTTTCTCACCACATGCGGTGTATAATAGTAGCCTCTGTTGGCGATGGTTGCCGAGAGATTGGCAATCTGTAGAGGGGTGAGGTTGACCTCACCTTGGCCAATGGAGATGGAGATAATGGTCAGACCATTCCACGACCCCTTATAAGCCTTGTCGTAAAAGGCCGCGTTAGGTATCAGTCCACGTTTCTCTCCCGGCAGGTCGATGCCCAGTTTATAACCGAAACCCATGCTCACCATATAGTCTCTCCATGTGTTCATGGCGTCTTGTTTGGTGGCATATTTGTTGCGATTGGACATCATTTGGTAGAGCCCCCAGCAGAAATAACTGTTGCACGACGTGCTTAAGGCGTTGACAAGGGCGATGGGTGCTGCGTGTGAATGGCAGCCTACATGCAGCCCGCGATAGTTGAACCCATGATGACAGGGATACAGAGTGCCAACGGTATTGATGCCTTCGGTGAGGAAGGTGAGAGCTTGAGTGGTTTTAAAGGTCGACCCCGGAGGATACTGGCCCATGATAGAACGGTTGAGGAGCGGTTTCCATACATCTCGAGACAGTTCCAAATGGTTCTTGCCGCGTTCTTTTCCTACCATCAAATGTGGGTCGTAGGTGGGTGTGGAAACCATACAAAGCACTTCGCCGGTGGAGGGTTCGAGGGCTACAATACTGCCAATCTTGCCCTCAAGCAATCGTTCTCCCAAGGCTTGCAGGTTGATGTCCAGACTCAAGGTGAGGTCTTTGCCTGCCACGGGGCGACGGTCTAACTTTCCGTTTTGATAGCTCCCTTTGATACGTCCGTGTGCATCCCGAAGAAGAATCTGTATTCCCTTCTCGCCTCGAAGTTGTTTTTCGTAGCTTTTTTCCACGCCCAACTTGCCGATATAGTCGCCTGCCTGGTAATAATCGTCTTCTTCTATGTCGCCCTTCGATGCCTCTGCCACATCGCCCAAGACGTGGGCGGCATTGGGATATTGGTATTGTCGGATGCTTCGCTTTTGGATATAAAAGCCGGGAAAGCGATACATCTTCTCTTGAAAAATGCTGAATTCTTTATCCGAAAGCTGACTAAGAAACAGCTGTTGCGTAAAGCGAGAGTAACCGGGATTAATCGAACGGTCTTTAATCTCGTTCATTCGTTTGATGAACTGCTTCTTGGTGATACCCACAGTCTTGCAAAATTCCATGGTGTCTATTCTGCCTTTCTGTTCATTCATGATGACCATGATGTCGTAAGAAGGTTGGTTATAGACCATCAGCTTTCCGTTTCTGTCGGTGATAACACCACGCGAGGGAAATTCCACCTTTTTGAGAAAAGCGTTACTGTCGGCATTTTTCTTATAGTCATCGCTGAGAAGCTGAAGCGTAAACAAACGAATGATATAGATTACCACAATAACTGTGGCAATGCCCGAAATGACATGTCTGCGCTTTTCTAAGTCGAAATCTTTCATCTACACTTGCTTTAACGTTCTCTGAGATTATCCAATACGATGATTAAGATGCTTGTCAGCAATGTGCTTCCGCCGATATTGAGCAACCATTGCTGCCAATTGAAGAAAGAGAACGTTTCTAACGAATAGAAGGTGATGCAATATAATAAAGTAATAACGAGTGTGAAGAGGATATATTTGCCTATGCCTAATGAGGGGATGGACGGATGCAGGTCTTCCGCACTCTCGCGTTGGAGGAAGAGCTCAAAGAAATAGGGTACTACCAAAGCCACTAATGTCATCGACGCCGCGGCCACTCCCGGGGTGTTGGAAAAGATGTCAACGCCCAAACCCAAGCAAAAACACCATAGCAAGCTGCCCCATTTGGGATAGTTGCGGGGGAAGAGCAACACCATATAAAGATACAATAGAGGTGTGGCACAGTTGAACAGGTGAATGTGGTTGAGCACTAACACCTGTGCCAATAGCAGGGCTGCAAATGCAGCGAGGTATCTTAACCAACTTAAATACATTGTTTCCTCTCTTCTTTTTTATCTTGTTTTGAGTGAGTCTTGCACAGCTCTCATTATCTCTAAACGCTCTTCCATGGGTGCATTGTCAATCACACAGACGTCACGCAGATTGCTAAAGTCGGTTGCCAGCTCCACCATCAGACGATAAGAATAGCCGTTGGGAGAGTTGTACACACGCTTGATCTTACCCACCATGATACCCGGCGGGAAGATTGAAGAATAACCGCTGGTAACTATGCTCATGCCTGTCTTGAAGCGGGCGTGGCGAGGTATGTCGTCGACATACGCAATGGTGGGGTCTCCGCCGGGCCATTTCAGATAGCCGAAATAACCCCTTCCGCGTATCATACAGCTGATATGCGAACGTGCATTGAGTATGGGAATAACGATAGAGTAGTGGGGCGATACCATATATACCACACCCACCACGCCATTTCCGCATGCCACACCCATGTCTTTGCGTATTCCGTCGGCAGAACCTTTATCGATGGTGATAAGGTTATCGAGCTTATCCAAACTGTTGCTGATAACCTTGGCCGGATAAACCTTGAAACCCGACAGCACCTCCATCTGCAATTTATGAGCATAGTTGATGTCTTGCGTCTTCTTTGCCATCGACTCTTGCATCTTTGCCACCTGCTGTTCGAGGTAGAGATTGCGTTGGGTGAGTTCTTGGTTGACCTTCGTCAGCGAGAAAAACGACTCGACTGCCGAGTTCCATTCATACACTTTGCCGGTCACGGTATTGGCTGATGTGAACCATACGCTGCCTTGGTAGTTGTTGAATTGAAACAACAATACCATACTCACCACTTCGAGCAGAACGAATACAAACCAATGGTTGTACTTAGCCAGGAAAGCTATGAGGTTCCGCATAGTGTTATCTCATGAGGAAAGAGAAGCGGTCTACGTTTTTCAATGCGATGCCTGCACCGCGTGCCACGCTGTGCAATGGGTCTTCGGCAATGTGGAAGGGGATGTTGATTTTGTCTTGCAGGCGACGGTCGAGACCGCGAAGCAAGGCACCACCACCACTGAGATAGATTCCATTTCTCACGATGTCGGCATACAATTCGGGAGGAGTATTCTCCAAAGCCGACAGCACCGCATTTTCAATCTTTGCGATAGTCTTGTCCAGACAGTGGGCAATCTCTTGATAGCATACAGGCACTTCCATAGGCAGGGCAGTGATACGGTTAGGACCATGTACGATATAATCTTCGGGAGCGTCGTCGCCTAAGTCGGTCAGAGCCGAACCTACATGTATCTTGATGCGTTCTGCCATACGCTCACTCACCTTCACGTTGTGCTGACGGCTCATATATTCTTGAATCTCGGCTGTGAGGTCGTCTCCTGCAACACGGATAGAGTTGTTGGAAACGATACCGCCCAATGAAATCACAGCAATCTCTGTGCTGCCACCACCGATGTCTACAATCATGTTGCCCTCGGGTGCTTCCACATCGATACCAATACCGATAGCTGCTGCCATAGGCTCAAAGATGAGGTAAACATCGCGTCCGTCGGCATGTTCGGCAGAGTCGCGGACAGCACGAAGCTCCACTTCGGTGCTGCCGGAAGGCACTCCGATGACCATACGCAATGAAGGTGAGAACAGGCGACTGCCTGTATGAACCATCTTAATCAATCCGCGCATCATCTGTTCGCAGGCGGTGAAGTCGGCAATCACACCATCACGAAGCGGACGCACGGTACGAATATTGTCGTGAGTCTTTTCATACATCATCTTCGCCTTTTCGCCCACGGCAATCATTTTGTCGGTACGGCGGTCTAAAGCCACCACTGAAGGCTCGTCCACCACAATCTTATCATCGCTGATGATGATGGTATTGGCTGTGCCTAAGTCCATTGCAATTTCTTGCATAAAAGAAAAAAATCCCATTATTCTTGTTTTTAGGAGTTGCCGAAAGTTATCAAGCTTGTTCTTGTCGGTGGGGCTTGCACCCCCTTGTAGCTACAGCTCTTATTTCGCTTGCAGCCCTTCTCCCTTGCTAACTTTCGCCAACCGTATTGTTATTCTTAAACTGATAAATAGCTGTCTTCTGCTTGTCTTGTGCAGTTACTCTCTTGTCTTATTTCGCGAACCATTGGTTGATGGCCGTGTCGTAATGACTACTTACACCAAAGGCACGCATGGCAAAGTTACGGCGTTCTTCCAATTCGGTTTTTGCTCCGTTCTTTTTCAGAATGTCGAGCAGCATACCATATTCTGCCTTACTGGGAACAATCACCACATCATTGAAGTTTTTGGCTCCTGCACGAATGAGCGAGATGCCGCCGATATCGATTTTCTCGATGATGTCTGCCTCTGAAGCTCCGCTTGCCACTGTTTGTTCAAAGGGATAGAGGTCTACGATGACGAGATCGATTGCGGGGATTTCATATGTTGCCATTTGCTGTTGGTCGCCCTCATGCTCTCTGCGAGCCAGGATGCCGCCAAACACTTTGGGGTGTAAGGTCTTTACGCGTCCGCCTAAGATGGAAGGATAAGATGTTACATCTTCTACCTTTTGACATTCATAGCCCAATGATTCGATGAACGACTGGGTGCCGCCGGTAGATAGAAAAGTGACGCCTTCTTCGTGCAATTTTGCTAACAATTCTTCGAGTCCGTCTTTATGAAAAACCGACACAAGTGCTGTCTTGATTTGTTTTGTTGCTGCCATAACCTTTTTGGTAAACTATATGAACCCGAAAAACGGGTTGTTATCAAGTTACAAAGTTACGAAAAGTTTTTATTTAAATGTGGGTGTGGCGGGCGTTTTTTTAGTGATGATGAGGGAGGGAAGGAAAGACGGGAGGGGAATGGGCTGCTTTTTTCTCTCAGACTAATAGGAAGCGTAGGACTGCTCTGTTTCATCCGACGCCATCAAGTCTTTCGGAAAAGCCTGCTTCAAGTTTCTTTTCTGTTCTCTTTTATCTGTCTTTTTATTAACAGTTTTAACTTAAAAAGAATCTCATACAACTCCTTTCGTTTTTCGATAAAATAGCGATGAAAATCTTGTTTGTTATCTCCTGAAAGGCAAGAAAATGCCCTTTGCAGGGTGCTTTTATGTCTTTTCATGTGCCAAAGTTATGCTTTCGCCTTGCCAAAGCTATCCTTTTGGAGGCTGAAAGCTATCCTTTTACCTTGCCAAAGCATGTCTTTTGCAACCTCATTCTATGTCTTTTACTCGCTATCTTTTGCTTTTTTGTTTTCTCTCTTTTGTAAATTGCTGATTGATAGATAAATAGCACAATCGCTCAAAACTCGCTTATTTCTCTCCCAACTCTATCTTCGTGGAAAATAACGCAAGGAGAACGCTTGAATTTTAACAATCAGGTGGATTTTAGTTAAGTATGAGTGATTAAGTGTTAGTGTTTGGTCGTTTAGTTGATATGTTGTGAATAGTTGTGTGTGTCGTTGCTTTTAAATTTTAAGTATTAATTACGCGAGTTCGGAATATTAACTTAGATAAAGCTCTCGCAGATAACGCAGAAGTCGCAGAAAAAATTACACCAAACAGAGTAGAAAGAACACGCAAACATCGCAGTCGTGATGAAAAAACTCGCAGAAGGAGTTAGCCACGGATTGTTTTGTAAGCAACGACACACACAACAATTCACAACAAGTCTTCCATTATTATACGGTAATTTCTTCTGCCTTATCTTGCCATCGCGACTGCGATGTTTGCGAATCTTTTAACCACGTTTCTTAGCCCGAACTGGCGTATTCATGGTTTTGTTGTTTATGTGTAGTTGCTTAGAAACGAGCCGTTGTACAATAAGGAGTAGCTGGTCATAACTTTAGTTCATAAAAAGCACCCCAAAAGTTTTTGCCTAACTTTTGGGGTGCAGTTTAGTTCGCTGTTATTGCAGCGAGGAAAGCAATCAAACGAGGGAGGGAAGAGGAAAATTCCTACTTCTTCACCATATCCACACGCGTACCGTCTGCCTGTACTGCTTTCAGGATAGCACCTGTAAGACTGATGCCGGCAGGAACTTGCACGCGTAAGGTGTTGAAGAAGTATACCACCTTGCCATTCTTGATTACCTCGAAGGCTACAGCATTCTGACCGTTGGTAATGATTACCTCTTGTCCTGATTGGGTATAGCTTACTGTGCCGGAAATCTTCACATTGTTTTGGAATTGTGAGATATGGCCTACATCACCCGGATCGACGCCCCATCCCAATTCGCCTCTCTTACGGTCTTCTACGTATTGGAGTGGATGCTTGGGTTTTGGGAATTTTTGCATAAACGTCTTAGCCTCGTTAATCTGTGTACCGGTTACTTCATAAGTGTATCTGCCATACTGCTCGAGGGTGAAGCTGGGGACAGGGATGAAGAAACCCCAATGGTCGAAAAACTCGGTCAAATCTAAGTTCGCCGCTTGTGATGCCATCTTGGCAAACAACAGTTGACCTTGACCCGGTGTTACTGCAGCCATGCGAGTTTCACGCAACAAGTTGAAGAGGGTGGGATAGAATTGGGGATTGATGTTTAAGCGATGGAAATAAACCCACAACTGCCAGAACATACGCATATGGAGGTCGGGGTTTTCGCCTTGATAGGTGGCTCCGCCCAAATGTACCCAACTCTGTTGAACGCCGGTAGTAGCATAGCGTGCATCTGCCACCGCCTTGAGGGCAGCCCCACGCGAACCATATTTGCCGAGCTTGTAAAGGGTATAGTTGGCAAAGAGATTATTGGACGACTCTGTTGCACTGGGCCAGTTGATTGCCATTTGATTAGAGTGTCCAATCTCGTGAGAAGGCCCCCAAGCGTTGTCGGCATTGGCATTGATCTTCTCGGGCAAGAGGAGATTGTTCAAATAAGTATATACAAAGCCGATATAATGGTCGGATGCCCACATATAGCTGCCTTCGGGTGAGATGGCAAAGATGTGGTTGTTGAATTGGTTGGCACGCATCGGCGTTACCCCCATCAACTCAAACTGATAGCCCACGATTTCATCCCAAAGATTGATGGCAGACACGATGTTTTGAGCCACAGCTTCTTTTAATTGCACACGGTGGAAATAGAAGATGATGTTCTTGCCGCGTACAGGGAAATATTTGTACTCTGAACGGTTAACCAGCTCGTTGAACTTGTCGTTGGTCTTATGAGTGTCGAGATCCCAGAAACCGCCCACCTTACCACTCTTGAGCGGAATGTGAATCTTGACGGGTTTGGCATTGGCTGATGCCAAGTCGGTGTTGTAAACCACAAAGAGCATACCTGTTTTCTTGGCTTCAATCTTATTGACACCGGGATGCAGGATATAGCTGTCGCCGATAGGTTCGGTTTGTACATAAGAGTTGGCACCATCGCCCATCTGCTGCTCGCCCACATTATGCATCGCCAAATTGTTGCCGTAGGTATCGCCCACCAATACCACCACTACATCGCCTGCATTGACATAGATGCCTGTGGGGTTGTCGAGCATGGTGTATTTGCGGGTGATGAGCTTTTGCGACCATACTGCAGGGTCGCTATAGGGCTTGTATGTCTGAATACGGAATTCCTTTTCTGCTGCATCGTAGCTGCCATCATGCAAACGAGAAGCGACCATCGCAAAATAAGAAGGCAATTGATTGATTTTCTCTAAGGTTACATCGCTACGCAGTTCGCTGCAAGTGATGTCGGTAAAGACGGTAAGCAACTGCTTTTCGAGTGCCTTGTCTTTGTTGCGAAGGAAGAATTGCACTTCCGCACTGCTGGCAAAGCCTCCGTAGCCATTGTGTACTACAAGGCGAACTTTAGAAACATTCTTTTCGGTAGCCGCAAAGTTGATGACAGAAGCCGAGCTGCTCTCGTTGAAATCGTAAGAGCCATACTTATGGGGTGTATTGGGGGCGGAAGAGTAGAACAAGACCACGTCTATCTTGCCAAAGTTACCATTGCCACCACCCGGACGGGGATGATACACCAAATAGTCGATATCGGCCGGTGTATTGAAAGAGAAGTCGAGTGTTACGGGGAAGACTGTTTGGTCGCCCCAGCGTGAGTGATAAATATTATTGTCAATCTTACCGTCAATCATATAATTGGGTTCATCGCCCGGCTGATACTCACCATTCAAGGCTTCCACTCTGCTCACTTTCAGCAAGCTGTCGCCTTCGGTCACTACATCGGCAGGATTGCCGTCGAGGGCAGATTGTACAATTTCAAGCGTTTGAGGCTCCGCCTTCTTGGTGGCGTTGGTACGCTTGTCTTCAAATACCAAACGGGTGGTACGATTCTGATAGAGAGGGTTAGCCAAAACCTTATAACGATGGTCGTACTTGACAAAACCACGCGAGGGAGAAAGCGGGGTTAGCCAGGTAACGGTGGGTTCGGAAACCTTGTACTCGACATTGGTGGTTACGGTAATATCTATTTCTCCACCTGCAAAGCCAATGTTCACACTGTTAGCCTTCAACAAGATGGCCGGGCCATAACCCAGCTGGCTCACCGTCATCTGATAAGTCTTACCGGGAGTTATAATCGTTACGTTGGCTGTACGCACCTCGGGCTCTTCGCTCTCTTTCACCATCAAGTCGATGCCTTTTCCGTCGCGACTTTTCTCGGCAATACACCATGCTGCGTCGGAAGATACCTTCCACTGGCTGGCTGAAAGTTGGGTGTTGACCGGGATACGAATGGTTTTGGCGTCTTTCTCAAAGTTTTGTACCAGTGCAGACTCGTCTATCGAAAAGCTGCCATTGGCAGGCGTGCCGCCGCCACCGCCATCGCCCGATTCACTACCGCCACATGCTGTCATGGGTAATAAAACCAAGAGTGCAAGGGCAATATTTGCTATTTTTTTTAACATACTCTAAATTTTTATGGATAATACGGTTGGTTGATGAGTTGTGAGTCGGTAGTTTTTTTCTTCGATTCGATAGTCGGAGAAGTCGGTAGGCAGGACTTGTCTGCAACTAATTCAAGACTCAACAACTCAAAACATTAAAAGCCATCCCACCACATGCAAAGGGTAGGACAGCTTTTAATATGCTTATTTGATTGCACTTAGATGGCAAAGAACGCAAATTCGCTCAATACGAAGAATCTGTCTCCCAATTTATTTCTGTGGCATACAAGACGTACAGCCTTAACAGGTTGGGCAGGTTTCAGATTGGTAGAGTTGAATACACCTTTTCCTTCCATTGGAAGAACGTCACCGTTCGCAGCATCGTAAGTGCGAAGTGTGGTGAAGTTTGTTCCATCGGTACTTACTTGGATGTCAAACTTATACAAGGCTGCATTTCCGTTAGGAGCACGGTTGGTATAAGTAAAGCCGAAAGCAGAGACAGGCTCGGTGAAAGTTGTCTGCAGATAGTGGCGTTCTGTAAGGCCAAGAGTGTATTCAGAGTGGAAGTACGAGTCAACACTGCCATCGAGCAGGTTAGCCAATGAACCTTCAGAAGGTTCTACTGCGTTAGACGAAAGCATACCCACTGTCAAAGGATACTTAGGAGCACGAACATTGACACGAAGCACTTGGTTATCGAAACCAAAGCCCTTGCCTTCCAGGTTCTTGATTTTCAAAGCCAAAGTTCCTACAGCTTGCTTCAACTCTTTGAACTTCACCTTCAATTCACCATTGTTGCCAACAGTAAACTGAACCTTACCATTATCTGCCAATTCATAATCGGCTGCGTCGAATGTGGTATTTGCGGCATCCACTTCCAAGTTAGCCGCGAAGTCCCAGATGTTATCAATTTGCAGTCGCAAAGGAACAGTGATTTCACCACCTTCTTTAGCTACCTCAGCAGTCATTTCATGATTGGTGACATCGGCGTAACCCACAACAGGTTTTGTTACTGATGAAAGGGTGTAAATCAATTTGTTTCCTGTCGCCAACACAGAGTCGGTTTGACTGGTGGTAATCAAAGGAATGGTATAAGTAGGAGTGGGGCGGCCGGAGCCGGTGTAAGCTGTATTGGTCTCCTCGATAAACGCAGCCAACTTGTTGGGGTCTACGCTCAACTTGGCCACCTTATACATATCGCCGGAGGCAAACTGCAAGTCGTTGTCAGACAAACTAAAGCAGCTTTCGGGGATGCGGACAAACGACTTGCCAGTCTCTTGGCTCCATTGTGCAAACTCAATCTCGGTCATGACGTCAACCTTCGCTGCCGCTGTGGCTGAATTTTCATAACCACCTTTCATAACGGTGATGTCATACTCGTTGACTTCACCAGTGGCATACACTTTCAATGCTTGCTCACCGTTGGCCTTCATTGAGAGAATTTTGTTGTATTGTGCAGGCACAATGTTGTCAAACTTCTCACAAGAAGTCAAACCAAGACCAAGAACAAGTGAAAGGAATAAATATTTTCTTTTCATTGTGATTCTTTTTATAGTGTGTTTGAGAGGATGCCGGTGATGAGAGAAACTCTTCTTTGTAAGCTGCTTTCATCGCCGGCAGCCTTGTCAAGTTGAATATTAATAACCGGGTGCCTGTACCATTTGTGGGTTTTTGTAAACCTCGTTGTAGAACACAGGGTTCAAGTACATGCGGTTTGTCCACTTGACAGGTATCTTGGCTGTTGTTATTTTGTTGAATTCAGCAAAAGAGGGGGCTACCACTTCAGCATTCAATGCCTTCACATGACCTTCTCCCAAATACTTGGGACCTTCAGCCCAACGACGGATGTCGAAGAAGCGGTGGCCTTCGTTCCAAAGCTCTACGAAACGTTCGTTCTTCACCCATTCCATGATAGGCATCTCAGTTGTGATGTCAGCGTTTGTAAGAGCAGGGATACCGGCACGGAGGCGGATGGGGTTGAGGTATTGCAAGGCATTTTCCGTTTGTCCCAAAGCCGCATAACATTCAGCGATGTTAAGGTAAAGCTCAGCCAGACGCATCAAGATGGTGGGAGCCGAATTTCCCCAGTTGTATCCGCCGTTGCTGTTCACTTCCATGCGGGGGTCGATGAACTTTTGTGAGAGATAACCTGTTACGCTGTGGTCGCGGTTAAAGAGTGCCGGGTTGTAACCATGCAAATCTTTATTGCGCATTTGCAATCTCAAAGGATTGCCTGCATTGACACGGCTTCCGAAATCGCCTCCATCAAAAGCCAGCCAGGCGTAGAAGCGAGGCTCGCGGTTGGTGTTGAGGTTGATGATGTCGGGACGACCTGCACGGCCGGCTGACTTCAACCAGTCTTCTTGAGCCACAAAGTTGGGGTCCATGCCGGGCAACTTGCCGTCCTTTGTATAGAAGTGTTCTACGGTGAAGAGTGTGGGAGAAACTCCACTCCATCCGGAAGCCCAGTTACCGTTGCTTGCTCTCAAGATGCGGTGAGGCAACTGTGCCTCCATGGTGTTCTGTGAACTGATACCCCAAATGATTTCCTTGTTGCCTTCATTCTCTCGTGTCGATACAAGATAACGCATCTTCATCACAGTCTTCAAGAACTTCTGTTGAGCTTCGGGCATTGTTGAATAGTCGCCATCGCTGATGCCGGGAGCATAGGGGAGATTCAGCTGTTGACGAGAATAATAGTCTTCATCATTATACAACTGACGGCCACCGTCACCCTCTGCCAGTTTCAGCGCTTCGAGGTTGGCGTCAAGAGCCTTTTGCCACTTAGAGGCGTCGTAAGTCTTGCTCACCAGTTCATAGCCGTAATCAGGAGTCTGGTAGTTGGTGTTCTTCCAGTTGGGATAAGGGAATTGGCCGTTCCACAATGGGCTGGCAGCATAAAGCAACAAGCGTGCTTTGAAAGCCTTACACATTGTAGATGTGGCACGTCCCCAAGCTTGTGAAGAACGAGCGGCAGGCAGATCAGCTGCAGCCTCATCAAACTTGTCTGCAATCCATTTCACACAATAATCGAAGTGAGAACGTCCATTGTATGAGTCGGTTGGAGAGTTTTGAGGAATATAGCTGTCGGTAATTGGAATAGGACCATAGCGGCGCAGGGTTACAAAATGATAATAAGCTATCAGGAACTTTGCTTCTGCAGTCCATTGTTTACGCTCTTCAGCTGTGATATAATCAACTCCTTGTGTCGCGTCCAGCTGTTGCATGAACAACAGGCATTGCCCAACATATTTATAGGCACCGCCCCAAATCCAGTCTTGGTTGATAGGTGTTACGTTATCGGTTGCATAATCGTCCCATTGGCTGTCGGCAGACCACTCATATGGTAGGGTGGTTTCGTCGGTAGACGAGTTGACAGAACTCAAATAACTCACAGGTTTATCCAAGTCAGTACCTGCGTAGCATGAGTGCAGGAAGCCCAATGCACGGTCGTGATTAGACATGGCATCCTTTAAGTTGGGCTGCTCGGGTGGAACAACATCCAAATAATCACAAGATGCGTTGGTCAGAGAAACAGCAGCCAGGGCTAATGTTAATATCTTAAATTTTATTTTCATTGTAATGTCTCCTTTGAATTGTTTTAGAAGTGAAGTTGAACACCAATATTAACCACTTTCTGCATGGGGTAGCTGTTCCAACCTTCAAGTTCGGGATCCCAGGCCTTGAATTTGCTAAAGGTCAGGAGATTGGCTCCACTGGCATAAACGCGGCCATACTTGAAAGACCAACCCAATTCGATGTTTTTCAGACGCATGAAGCTTCCGTCACGCAACCAGTAGGTGCTGGCCTGGTTGTTATTGGCGATGTCGGTGCTGACAAGTCCCAAACGAGGATATGCTGCGTCAAAGTTCATCTTGTCCATTGAGAAATAGTTGTCTGCGATAAACTGGAAGATGTTACGGTTTCCTTTATCGATACCTTCTTGGAAGGGGTCAATGCCATTGGTCATGATTGAACGCTTGGCCGAACCTGAGAAGAAGATTCCGAAGTCCCATTTTTTCCATGTGACAGTTCCACCGAAACCATATTGAACACGAGGAGTGTCTCCATATTCAGAAATCATCATCTGGTCGTCGGTGTCAATCTTGCCGTCACCGCTGATATCGCGATACTTGATGTCACCCACTACAGGAGTTGAACCAAGGTTTTGTCTGGGAGAATTGTCGATTTCTTCCTGACTTCTGAACAAACCGTCGGCTACATAACCAAAGATTGCACCCAAAGGTTTGTTGAGCTGCATCTTCCACACTGTGGGATACATAGGCTCGTCATAGTTCAAAACCTTGTTTTGGTTATAAGTAAAGTTGGCTTGCAAAGACACAGAAAGGTCTTTGTTGAAACTGTGATTATAGTTTAAGCTGGCTTCAAAACCGCTGTTACGCATTTCACCTATTGAACTCCAAGGTTTGGCGATGTCGTATGCCAAAGATTGCGGCCATGCCTCACGGTTCATGAAGATGTCGTAACGGTGGTCGCGGAAATAGTCGAAGGTCAAAGACAAATCGTTCCATAAGCTGATGTCAACACCAATGTCCAACTTTTTCACTTTTTCCCAACCCAATCCGCGTTGTGCATAATAGGTCAGCTGAGGACCACCCTTTTCGAAGTTCAAGTCTTCGCCTGATGTCCACTTGATAAAGTTGATATCGTTGTTGGTAATCTTGTCGATATAGAGGAAGTAGCTGCCACCTGCTTTTTTTAGGTCATCACTACCAACCAGACCGTAAGAAGCACGGAGTTTTAAGTTGGTGATGGTCTTGGACAATGGGCGGAAGAACTTTTCGCTACTTACGACCCAACCTAAAGAAACGGCGGGGAAGAAGCCGAAGCGGTCGGCTTTAGCCAAGCGTTCCGTTCCGTTGTAACCGAAGTTGAATTCTGCCAGATAACGGTGGTCATAGTCGTAGGTGAAACGACCGGAGATGCCTTGGTTACGGTTAGGCAATACGTCGGTACGGAATTCGCGTTGCTTGTAGATCAACATACCGCCAACGGTGTGCAAGCCAAAGCGGCGTTCGTAGTTCAAGGCTGTTTGCCATTCAAAAGTCTGGTCGCTCGCCTTAGAGATACCACTTTGTTCGATAAAGTTGGTTGCATCGGGGTTGATTGATTCCAATGTGTATGATGTGTTGGGATCGTTAGGGTCGAATGAACCGGACTCCATGCGGTAGAAGTGAGGATTGACCGAACGGGTATAATAGCTCTGTGACCAGCTGTTGAAGTTGACCCATGTGTAGAACTTCAAGCCCTTAGTGATAAAGTCGAGGTCTTGGTCCAGACGAATCACCGTGTTTACCTTATTTTGATTGGTTTCTTTAAACGAACTCTGCATTTCTGCATAGGGGTTAGGATAAAGATTGGTACCTGTGATATAGTTGTTACCGTATGGCAAGTGATCCATTCCTTCTTGTCCGGGATAAACAGCGGGGAACAAAATAGGAGTGGTGGTAAGAATACGGTGGAAAATATCTTGTGCAGAGCGATTTGGTCCCTTGTTCTGACGAATTTGAGCATTCATATTCATCTTGATGGTCGTACTCGCTGTCAGCTTATAGGCGATGTTGTTTTGGAACGTATAGTTCATGATGCTGATATTATTGTTCCAACTATGCAACTTCTTGGTGTTGAGCAAACCTGCATCATGGCTTGCCTGCAATGACATATAGTATCTTACACGGCTACCACCACCACTTACACTGATGTTAGCTTTCTGACGCATGGCCATATCTTTGAACAGCATTTCTTTCCAGTTGACATCGGGATAGAGGTAAGGATTGAATCCTGATGCTGTACGCTCGATGTCTTCGTCGGTGTACTTGGTAGAACGACCACGAGCCATGGCTGCTTCGTTGTACATACGCATGTATGTAGAACCGTCAACAAACTTGGGGAACTTGTCGAGGTAGTTGAAAGAGTTTTCTACAGTTACGTCTACGCGTGTCTTGGAGTTGTAGTCACCACCTTTGGTCGTAACAATCATTACACCGTTGGCACCGCGAGCACCATAAATGGCTGTAGCAGAAGCGTCTTTCAAAATAGAGAAACTCTGAATGTTTTCTGCGGGAACATAGTTAAGGTCGGCTGCAGAAATTTCCACTTCGTCGAGCAAGATGAGAGGTGTCTGGCGACCACCGAAAGTTCCTATACCGCGAATATAGAAATCGGCACCACTACCGGGTTCACCACTGGTCTGGCGAGCTACCACACCGGCAATACGTCCGGCAAAAGCGGTAGAAAGGTTACTGGAAGGAACTACCAAGTCGCTACCTTTAATGGAAGTGATGGCACCGGTTACACTCACCTTTTTCTGTGTACCTGATCCCACGATAATCACTTCGTCCAAAGCTGCATCGGTCGGTTCAAGAGAAACGTTGACGTTTTCTGTATTGGAAACATCAACCTCTTTGCTCTTCATACCTATATAAGATACGATGAGGACAGGGTGTTTACCTCTTACATTGATTGAAAACTTACCATCAATATTAGTAATGGTTCTCACGTCTTCACCTTTTAGCTGAACTGAAGCTCCAATAGCCGGTTCATTGGTGTCTGAGGTTACAACCGTACCTGTGATGGTTCTAATTTTGCTCCCTGGGTTGGTCTGTTGAATGAATTGCTTGGGTGTATCGGCTGCTATCGCAGTATTTGACACTCCACCCAGCAAGACACAAAGGCTCATTAAACCTGAGGGTTTTAGTACTTTGTAATACTTCATAAAATGGATTGTGCTAATAGATTGAAAATATCTCTAATTCATACTTACCGATGCAAATCTACTTATTTTATATATTTCTTATAATTTTATCCAAAAATTATTTGATTTGATTAACATCTTTTAATTAAGAGGCTCTGTAAAACTGCAAAAGTGTAGAATATATTAACACTCATTTACAGTGAATGGTCTTAAAAGCCTTTTTACAGTCTTCATTGCATCTTATACGCGAGTTCGACACATTAACTCAAACACTTAGCTCAAAAGTTCTTTTCTCGTTCCTCGAAAAGTGTGTTTTACTTGCAAGTTCATCAACTCATTCCGCCATGGCATAACCCAAGCAAGCTTGGTTCTGCTCATTTGGCTTCATTTAAACGTTCTCGCAGATAACGCAGAAGACTTTACTTTGAGCAGAGTTGCAAGAATGTGCAGACATCGCAGTCGCGATGAAAAAAATCGCAGAAAAGTTTGTCACGGCTTGTTTTGTAAGCAACGACACACACAAATTATCACAACAAATATCACTTATTCGTTAGAGTTGTGAACTGTTGTGTGTGTCGTTGCTCTTAAAAATAAGTTTGTGTGTCGTTGCTCTTCAACTTATTTCTGCAACAGCACACACAATCATTCACAACATACAAACTGACAGCCAAAAACAATTACTTAAAACCTAATGGTTGCCAACTTTTAATCACATTTCTTAATGCGAACCGGTATATGGATAATAATAAAGAGGAATAAAAGGATAAAGCAATAAAGGGAATTGTTAAAAAGAAAAAGAGAGGTTTCATTGCTGAAACCTCTCTCTGTGATTCGCTTGGGGCTCGAACCCAAGACCCCAACATTAAAAGTGTTGTGCTCTACCAACTGAGCTAGCGAATCTTTCCAACAAGACGTCATATCCGTTTTGCGAGTGCAAAGGTATATCTTTTTTTTATATCTTCCAAATTATTCTTTACTTTTTTCGTCAGTTTCTTGCAAATCATGCTCTTTTGTGACATATCGCTGCCAGTAGGCAATGATGAGTGTGGTCAGTGGAAGGGCAATAATCAAACCGATAAAACCCAATAAGGCTCCCCATACAGAAAGCGAAAGTAAGAGTATGGCAGGATTGAGATTCATCGCCTGACTCATGATTTTGGGTGTGATAAAAGCCTCGAATGAGATTTGAATGATGGCAAAGACCAGGCAGGCTCCGCCAAAGACGACCCAAAAGTTTTCGCCTGTGTCGGCTGCTTTGAGCAAGGAAAGGAAGATGATGGGGATAAACGCCAGCGAATGAAGGTATGGCACGAGGGTGAGAACACCTATTAATATACCCAAACCTATGGCAACGGGAAAATCGATAATCGTTAAGCCGATACAAAACATCACTCCCATGCTGAGTGCCACCATCGATTGGCCGCGAATATAATTGTTCAGCACTCGTTCTACGTCTACCATGAGTTCTTGCCAGAAGGGGCGGTTCTTTTTAGGAAAAATCTTTACCCAATTGTTGGTCAGGTATTCATAATCCAAGAGGATAAAGAACATATATATTAAGGTGATGAGCGAGGCAATGACGCTCAATACCACATTGGCCGTTTGTCCCAAGACCGAAAAGAAGTTGGGCATTACCTGTTTGACAGCCTCTTGAAAGTCCTTGCTATTAAGTAGGGTGTCTATATCTTTTTGATGGCTTTTCAACCATTCGCCTATCATTTGTGTCAAGCTGTTGCTGTGCGTGGTTTGCTGTACATACTTGTCGATAACACTGCCCAGCATCTTGAACTGTTCTATCATGGGTGGTATGATAAGGTAAATGATGCCTCCGATGACAATGAAGAGTACAAGCATGGTGAACACAATGGCTAAGGCCCGCACCTTTACCCGCATCTTGTTTTGCACAAAGTTGACCACCGGATTGAGCAGATAAGCCAAGAGCCATGCAGCGAAGAAAGGCAGCAATACGCCGCTCAGATAATTGGTTGCCAACAATACAGCCAGGAGCAGGACAACAGCCAATGCTCCTTTGATGAATTTATCGAAAGTGATTTTGCCTTCTAACATAGGGAGGGACTTTTAAAAGAGGGGTTAAGGGGTATAAACCTATGATTGCATAGGGAGAACTATGGGTAACTATGGATAACCGGATGACCCTAAGGATACCAAGGGAAACATAGAAATACCCGGCACAAAAGCCGGCCGGCTGCTACCTCATCGCCTTTTGATAGCAATGGCGGCAGAGGGGTTCATATTCTTCTTTCTCGCCGAGCAGTACACGTTTGTCGCCACTCACCGTGCGATGGCTGATATACGCCAAAGAACCACACTTTACACAGATGGCATGAACCTTTGTCACCTCATCGGCTATGGCACAAAGACCGGGCATAGGGCCAAAGGGGATGCCCTTGAAGTCCATATCCAAGCCTGCCACAATCACACGCACGCCTCTGTTGGCCAGTTCGTTGCACACTTCTATCAACCCCTCGTCCATAAATTGTGCCTCGTCTATTCCCACTACATCGATATCTGATGACAAAAGAAGGATTGACGATGACGAATCGATGGGCGTACTAGGGATAGAGTTTTTATCATGACTCACCACGTCTTCGTCCGAATAGCGTGTGTCGATGGTGGGTTTAAAAATCACCACACGCTGTTTGGCAAAGACAGCACGTTTCATTCTTCTGATCAGTTCTTCGGTTTTGCCCGAGAACATCGAGCCGCACACAACTTCTATTCTTCCTCGGCGGTGTGCTTCGCCTGCCAAATAATCTACCATAACGCTACAAAGATAATCATTTCTAATTCATAATGCACAATTCATAATGCACAATTCCTCTTTGGCAACATGCCAACTCACAAATTCACCAACTCACACACTCAAATTACTTGTCCTCCTTATAGTAGTCTTTATACCATTGATAAAACTCTTGCAGGCCCTCTTTTAGAAGAACGGAGGGGCGGTAGCCAAAGTCGCGTTCCAAAGCGGTTGTGTCTGCATAGGTCAGCGGTACATCTCCGGGCTGTAAAGGCAAGAATTGCTTTTGAGCTGTTTTGCCGCAGACTTCTTCCAAGGTTTGAATAAATTCCATGAGATGCACCGGGTGCGAGCATCCTATATTGTAGATGTGGTGGCAGGATTGTTTTGATTCTGCCGCCTCCAGCACTCGTTTTATTCCTTCCACTATATCGGCGATATAAGTAAAGTCGCGACGACACTCACCATAATTATACACATCTATGGTTTTCCCTTCTAAAATACTCTTCAAAAATTTAAAGGGTGCCATATCCGGGCGTCCCCATGGCCCATAGACCGTGAAAAAGCGTAAGCCAACAGTAGCAATGCCATATAGCGTACTATAGGTGTGTGCCATCAGTTCGTTACTTTTCTTTGTGGCGGCATAGAGACTGACAGGATGATCAGTACAATCGCTTTCCGAGAAGGGAGCGTCGGGATTATCTCCGTACACACTGCTCGAACTGGCATACACCAAATTCTTCACGCCATGGTGCCTGCATGCTTCCAGTATATGGAGAAAGCCCATGACATTACTCTCAATATAGCTTTCAGGGTGTTCGATGGAGTATCTCACTCCGGCTTGTCCTGCCAGATGGCATACATGCGTGAATTTTTCTTGAGCAAACAATTGGTTAATGGATGAGGCATCCATCAAGTCCATTTGAATAAAACGATAGCAGGGTAGGGTGGAGCTTTGCACCATAGCAAGCGGTGAGATTGCTTCACGCGAGATACCTGTGGCGGCTAATCTGCCATACTTCAAATGGGTGTCGTAGTAGGTGTTGATATTGTCTATGCCCACTATTTCGTGGTTAGTGCCGGCGAGTGCTTTTACCAAATGAAAACCGATAAAGCCGGCAGTACCTGTTATTAGTATTTTCATTGTTTACTTTGTTTATACAGTATCATGTTACGGATGTAGGCTACAAACCCGAACGACTGTCCGATGACAATGACGGGGTCTAACCTGAAAATACCATACGAAATGATAATACCCGACCCTATCAAACTTATCAGCCAAAAACCTAAAGGAAGAATGGATTGATGACGACGATAGGAATAATACCATTGATAGATAAAACGAACGGTAAAGATAACCTGTCCCAAAGACCCCCATATAAGAAGTGGTAAAGGAACTTTGTCATTGCGTAAAAAAGTGTTGACAAATAAAGGCAAGTCGCTTGCCATGCGAATGAATGCCGCCAAAGGCAATAGTATGATTAAACCACGCAACACAAGAGGCAGCCGCCCCCAAAGGCCTTTCGCATTGAGGTTCCATATGTAGATGTAATATGAAAGTATTTGTCCGAGAATAATTGAAAAATCATCTCTCATCCAGCCGTATGTAAAGAGCAAGACGCTTCCCACCAGGCTGCACACCCAGTAAACACTCGGGGAAACCACTTGATGACTACGTTCCGACATAATCCACTGCACGAGGATGCGAGCCGAGAAAAAGCCTTGTGCCAAAAAACCAATGGCAAACATCAATGTATCGGACATTTTTCGCTTTTATGTTGATGAGTTCTTGAGTTGATGAGTTCTTGCCTTGAGGGTGATGAATGCGAATGTAGGAGCGAACCTATGCGTTCGTCCACCGGCAAGTTGGTGAGTAATTCCGCTTCTCAACCAGACATTATGTTGTATGAATTACGAATGATGCATTAAATTCTCCTTAGCTATTTCATAGCGTATATATCTCTTCTTCATCCAGCGATAGGCAAAGCAATCCTTGAATGGTCCCACCAGCCTGTTCCACAGATGATATTTTGAGACACCGGCGATACGCGGGAAGTGTCGCACTGCAATCTCTTTAAACTTTCCGTCTTCCAGCATCATTAGGGCAGGCAGAAAGCGATGCATGCCATCGAAGAACGGGATACGCTGAGCATAATCTGTCCACATCACCTTTAAGGGACAACCCGTATCTGTTGCAGTATCGCCTGTCATCTTACGTCGAAATCCATTGGCTATCTTCGATTGCAGGCGTTTAAAGGGTGTGTCTTTACGCTTGGCACGGATGCCCGAAACCAATTGATAATCGGGAGCATATTGCAACAGTAGGTTAAAGTCTTCCGGAGCTGTCTGCAAGTCTGAATCTATATACCCCACATAGCGACTCTCCGTTATGTCAATTCCGGCTTTGAGGGCCGTACTCAGCCCCTTATTTTCTCGCAAGCTGATATAGAAGAAGTCGGTATGACGCTCGCAGATTTCTTGTATCATAGATAAACTCTTGTCTTTCGACCCGTCATTGACCAGCAACACACAAGACTTTACATGGGCTTTGGGCAAGAACGCCGTCAACTCTTGTTCCAAACGCTGCATATTGTCTTCTTCATTGTAGATAGGAACCACAATGGTGAGTTCGTATTGGGATGTATTATTCATTGCTTATTTTTGTTTTAAGAGAGTGACATGGTTAAGAAACAGTGTGTTATAGTGTCTGCTGTGCTTAGGCAGGCGATTGTCGTCGTAGTCGCCGATATGTTCTGTTTTCAGCAGATGGAGTAGCCTAGGAGGAATAGCCTGGTCGATTGGTTTTTGCGAAACCACCACGCAAGGCAATGATGACATGAGCTTTGCCGAGTCGGTCAGTTCCAAAGGCAATATTTTACGATGTGCTGCATACACCATTTCGATACGCAGCTCTTCGTCTGCCGGACTATAAAAAGGTATTCCATTCAGTGTTTTTAGCTTGCGGGTTTCTTCAATTGAACGAAAATGCGGATTGCCCAATGTCTGTCCGATAGCTCCCATCAACAAACATTCGGCAGCCACAAAGATAGCCACCACGCCGTACACAAAGCCGTTTACGTTGTTTTTCCTTACCGCATATATCACCCACAAGCCAATTAACGGGAAGATGATTACCGCCGCAACGGTTTGAAAGGCGTTTAATGCTGTTTCATTGAGTTTCAACACAAAGAGAGCTATGGGCAAAGCCCAACACACTAACGCCACCACGCCACCATTCAGCCATAATAAAATGCGGTTCACCTTGTTGTTCTCCCGACAAAGGTGTAACAGTATAAAAGCCACCGATAAAGCACAAGGCACCATCATGGGTAGGAGATAACGCATCTTTTTCTCGGGCATGAGCGATAGCAAAACCAAGGCGGATAATACCCAAGTGATGGCAAAAAGATATTCTTTTTTCCATGTCAATTGTTTCTTCCAGTAAGGAATGTACAAAGCCGCCAGCATCAATATGGCCCATACGCCTGTCTCGGTAAAGAAACGCCAGTAATACCAAAAGGGGCGTACATTACGATTGATCCACGCTCCTGTTTCTTTATGAAACACTGCTTGCATCTCATCGGCATGGAAGATACGCAGATACAGATACCACCAGGCACTGATGACCAAGCATACAATAACCATTACAGCCATGCCGCTCCATTTCCCCCTCATGTTGGGCCGTTGATAAGACAAGGCGGCAATAAGAAAAGGTAATAGCAGGGCATAAAACGAAACAGGGCCTTTGCTCAAGAACGATAAACCCATGAACACGCCTGCTCCTAAAAAATGAAACAGTGGTGTGTGCTTTCCTTCAACCTCGTCGTCATAAAAAGCTCGCCAGAGAAAAAAGATGGCTCCCATCATAAACGCATGGCAATAGATATCCCAGGTGGCAGTACGTCCCATCAATACGATTTGATAGCAAGTGAGAAACACCAAAGTCGCTATAAAAGCATAATCGTCCCGGCGAGTCAAACGCTTCGCCATCAGGTAAAAAAACAAGACCCAAAGCATACCTGTCACACCGGCCGCCATGCGTTGGGCGGCGAAATTGTCGGGAGAAACCTTTTCTATTGCTCCTGCCACCCAAGTAGGCAAGGGAGGCTTTTCCAGTCGCAGGTTGCCATTCATCGTTGGCACCAACCACGCATCATCGCTCACCATCTCACGAGCTGTAACCAGGTTGCGACATTCCATAATATCGGGCAGTAATGCAGTGTTGTTAACATGGAATGCTGCCACGCATAAAAGGAATATCCAAAAGAAACGTTTCATTTGCCTTATTTTTTGTTTGCAAAAGTACAGAATATTTTGCAGAGAGGCTGATTATTTGCTAATCGATTTATAAAAAAGTGTATTTAATACACCGGTTCGGGTTATACTCAATAGCATGGCGTATAATTTATTTTATAAAAATTTGTACATTCGTTAACTTTTTATATCTTTGTACACATAATGTTAGATTATAGCTGTTGGGGCTTCTGTCTCCAATGGTTTTATTCCTTATTTTGATATGATGTCAAGGGGGGGATTGAATGAAATTTATGTTTTAATTTATAGACAATCTAAAATTTAACAACAATGAAAAAGTTTTTGTTTGGCATGTTCATGATGTTGACATGCATGAGTGCATCAGCACAACAAGGAGAAAAGGCAGTGGGTGCAACCCTCTCTTATGGTACTGAAATTGAAAACCTCGGTGTTGGCGTTAAAGGTCAATACTATTTTACCGATCGTTTCCGTGGTGAGGCTTCTTTCGACTATTTCTTCAAGAAAAACTATCTCAGCATGTGGGATTTGAACGCAAATCTTCACTATCTCATCGACTTGAGCGACGATTGGAAGGTTTATCCCCTCGCAGGTTTAGGTTATACAAACTGGACTGTATCGGGTATCGAAATTGAAGGCTTGAAATCTTCATCTGCATCTACTGGTAAAATCGCTGTTAATTTGGGTGGCGGTATTCAATACGACCTCTCTGAAAGATTGAAGCTTAACGCTGAATTGAAATACCAGATTATCAACAACTATAACCAAGTTGTTTTGGGGGTAGGTTTTGCTTATCATCTCTAAATCATTAGCGTACCGCCAGTAAGGCGGGTACAACAATATACCGGAGGGTGTGTCATTTTTTTGATACATCCTCTGTTTTTTGTTCCGGATGATGAATGTCATTGCTCATCTTCAAGTTGGTCATTTTCTCATGTTGCGGTAAAATATTTGTACATTGATGATTCTTGAAATAGAAAAAAAAGGGTGGGAGAAGGCCGAAAACGAAGGATGAAACTGTTGCAAAATAGCTGTTATATCATGCTTTTTATGGCAGCTTGGCATTAGAGGATAGCAATTGTGAGGTCAAACAATAGGTTTTCTCTGGTCAAAGCAGTCATATCAGGAGGCGAAAGGATGTCTTTGAGCAAGCAAAACAGACTGTTTTGCTGGGCAAGAAAGACCGAGGTGGGAGTGTAATTGTTTGGAAGATTTGGCAAATGCTTGGTTATCAGTGTATTGTGAGAATGACTTATTTGCTCGCTTTCCTCTCTGTTGTTTTAAAAACAAGGCTTTATCGGTGTTATAATACTCGATTTTTATTGGTCAATTTCTACGATGAGGGAAAGTTTTTTTCTGTTAAATCCAAATCGGTTATTAGAGTCCAAAAGCATCCAGTTAGGTGTTTTCTAATGACCGCTATTAGAAATTGTCTTTGTAAGTGACTTTTTACAGTCAGTTACAAAGGAGATTACGGGTTGTTAATGTCTAATGGTCGATTGGGGTAAATTTGCACTTGCTATTGGAATCTACCGTTAAGTTTTTGGATTAATATGCCGAACTCGCGTAATAAATGCCTATCTTTGCAGGGCATATCAATGTTTGGTGTCGCATGGTCGTTGGCTGAGGAGCTGGAAAGCCTTCCTGATGGACATGCGGTGAAAAGGGAATCAGGTGCAAATCCTGAACAGACCCGCTGCTGTG
>JALEWR010000056.1 GCA_022783515.1 Prevotella sp. | reverse complement strand
CACAGCCCCCGGCTTTGCCCTTTTGTGCCATGAGGTCTGTGGCAGAAAGATGGGTAATGAGTGCGCAGAGGAATATCAGTTTCTTCATTGTTGTCGATGTTTTAAGCCTTCTTCTTCCCTTGGCTCATCAAACAAAAGCCGACAAAGGTAAAGAGAGCGTTAAGAATGAGGAGTTCGTAACTGAAGCGATAGCCGTTGAACCATGCTTCCGAGTTTTTATCCAAAACAAAACACAAAAGAGGTGAAAGAATGGCTACATAAGGAATAAAGCGGTCTCTCACCTGATAAGAGGTGAGGATGCCAAAGGCAAACATTCCCAAAATGGGACCGTAGGTATAACTGGCGAGAATATAAACGGCATCTACCACACTGGTGCTATTAAAGACATTGAAGACAATAATGACCAATGCCATGAGCAGAGCCATACCGATATGGACACGCTTACGAGTGGTACCAAGTTGGGCTTCACCACTATTTTTCATGCCCAAAATATCAATTGTGAAAGATGTTGTCAAAGCAGTGAGAGCCGAACCTGCTGCATTATAGGCAGAGGAAATGAGTCCGACTACAAACAAGATGCCCACAATCAAGGGTAGTTGTCCGCCGGTAGCAATGGCGGGGAAGATTTTATCGCCTGTCGAGTCGATGCCATGTAAGGCAGCAAACTGATAGAGTAATACACCCAACATTAAGAACGCGGTAATAACAACAAATTGAAGAAGGATGCTGATGACCATGTTTTTTTGCGACTCACGACTATTTTTACAACTTAAATTGCGTTGCATCATGTCCTGATCCAAGCCACAGGTGGCAATCATCGTGAAGATTCCTGCAAAAAATTGCTTAAAGAAATATTGCTTGTCGTTAGGATTATCGAAGAAGAAAACCTTACTCATAGGGTCTTGTTCAATGGCTTGTAACATACCGGCGAAGTTGAATCCCATATCTTGAGCAATAAAAAGAATGCAAAGAACCACCGAGATAATCAGGCAAAAGGTTTTGACGGTGTCTGCCCAAATAACCGATTTGACACCCCCCTGATGGGTATACAGCCACACAAAACCCACAGACACCGCCACATTAATAATAAAAGGAATGCCTAAAGGTTCAAAAGCCAGAATTTGTAAGGTGAAACATACCAAGAACAAACGTACCGCAGCACCCAACATTTTAGAAATAAAGAAAAACCAAGCTCCGGTATGATAAGAAGCAGTGCCAAAGCGATTGCTCAGATATTCATAAACCGAGGTGAGCTGCATGCGATAAAACAAGGGTGTGAGAACAAAGGCTATGATGAGCTGTCCTACTATAAAACCCATGATTAACTGCAAATATCCAAAGCCACTTTTACCCACCATGCCAGGAACTGACACATAGGTTACACCCGAAATCATGGCCCCAATCATGGCAAAAGCCACCATATACCAACGCGACTGACGATTGCCTGAAAAGAAACCTGCATTGTCTACCTTTCGCTTGGCCATGCCCGAAACGAGTAGAAGAACGATAAAATAAAGGGCTACAATGAGAAGAATGATACTCGGTGTCATAAAAGCAAGGTTTAATATTATTCTTGATACAAAAGATAAGGTTGACGTTGACGTTTGAAACGGTCAACATCGTCTTTCCAACAAGCCTTGATTTCGGCGGCAGACCGTCCTTCAACAATCATCTTACGGACATAATCGACCCCGATAAGCTTTTCAAAAAACGAGGTAAAAAACTTTTCGCCGATATTCATATTGCGATAGGCATTGATGAGGTAAGAAAGGTCAAGTCCCTTGGCTTGTACACTATCAACGGTCAAGCCGCTAAGATTCACACCATAACAGGTTTTGTCCAGCTGTGGTGGGGTTTTGGCTCCGGGAATGCTTCGAGGTGTAAAGCTATGCGAATAGCCTGTCATAAGGGGATGACCAAACTGTTGGAAAGGCAGGTGGGTGCCTCTCCCAAGACTCACATCTGTACCTTCAAAATAACAAGTGGAAGGATATAGATAGACCGATAGCATGTTGGGAAGATTGGGGGAAGGAGCTATGGGCAACTGATAGCGAGTGGCATGCGTATAGTTTTGACAAGTGATGACGGTCAATTTAGCTTTCCTGCCTTCGGATAACCAGCCTTCGCCATTAATCATCTGTGCCAATTCGCCCAATGTCATGCCATGAACCACAGGGATGGGTAATGCCCCCACGCCCGATTTATACTTCATATCCAAGATTGGTCCATCAACATAAAAACCGTTGGGGTTGGGGCGATCGAGAATGATAACAGGTCGTTTTACCTCTGCACACACATCCATTATTTTCATCATAGATATATAATAGGTGTAATATCGCAAACCTACATCCTGAATATCCATCAAAACGACATCCGCCCTTTTGATGAGTTTCGGACTGGGACGCCCACTCTTTCCGTCGTATAAAGAAAAGATTGGCACCCCGGTCTTTGCGTCGACCGAGTTGTCAACATGTTCGCCAGCGTCGGCTTGACCTCTAAAACCATGTTCGGGCGATACTATACCCATCACTTTCACTTTCTTTTCGATGAGCAAATCGAGCAAGTGGCGATTGCCCACCATACCGGTATGATTGGAGAAAAGCAATATTTGTTTACCCTTTAATAAAGGCAAATAACGTTCGGACTGCTCTGCTCCTGTTACCACACCATTCGTTACTGCCCTGCATATAGATGCAAAAACGACAAAGAAGGTTATAGATATCAGCCTTTTCATGTAAAAATTGTTTTTAGATTGTCTAAAGCAAAGATAGTCGGATTTTTAGTATTAGAAATATATAACTAGTTATTTTTTCTACTTTTTACACTTTTTAATTATTTAACCCATAGTTATCGCAACAAGAAAGAAGAATGAAAAGAAGACGTTTGAACCATTTTCATTACCTTAAACATAATAAATCAAGGCATAGCAATCAGTTAGCTACCACTCACCCTCACCTCATAGAGAGAGGCTATATAACTATTAATCAACAACTTTCTCCTCTTCACGCCACAATATCATTCAAGTTTCAGTTGTTAAAACATACTTTTTATTTAAAAAATATTTGTAACTTTGTATCCATTAAACAAGCACAGTTATTCATTTTGTCGAATTTTTAAGTCTATGATACTGATTGCCGTAAGCGGTTCTACCTTTACCGATTGGGTATTTGTAGAAGACGGACAGATAGTTGATCGAGAACAAACCGAGGGTATTAATCCTTACTTTCAAACACGCAAAGAAATAAGCCGTAGCATACGCTTGGGTTTACCCGAAGAATACTTTAGGAAAAAACTGCAAAAGATTTACTATTATGGTGCAGGATGCAGCAACGAAGACAAGAAAAAAATTGTGTCGCAGTCGCTCGTATCGCAATTTAAGACTCCTGCGGTAGTAGAAAGCGACTTGCTAGCTGCTGCCCGTGGCTTATGTATCGACCGTCCCGGATTGGTATGTATTCTTGATGCAGGGTCTAACTCGTGTCTATACAACGGCAACGAAATAGCAAAGAACGTGAAATCGTGCGGGTATATACTGGGCGATGAAGGCAGTGCCTCGTATATAGGCAAATCTCTGCTCTCGGATATTCTCAAAGGACTTGCTCCGGAAGACTTGGCGGAAGTATTCTACAGACAGCAAAAAACAAGTCTGAACGAAATAATGAGTGCGGTTTACGATTTGCCTCTACCCCACTACTACTTATCTTCGTTATCATTTTTCCTGAAAGATTATTTGCACATCGACTATGTTCGCCAACTGATTACTGAAGGTTTCAGAACATTTATGCGTCGCAACTTGTGCCAATACCCTTATCAGCAATACCCCGTTTATTTCACAGGCAGCGTGTCGGTTGCCTACTCTGCCATATTAAAAGAAGTATGCCAAGAATTCGGATTTCGCCCCATGCGAATAGAAGACTCGGTGATTTATGGCTTGATTACTTATCATACGGCACATTCATAAATACTTTCACCCAATTAATACACATTGAAAGTAAAAAACATCGTCGCCTTTCTCCTCGGCCAAGAACCAGGAGAAAGGCGTCTTTTCTTTGGTATCATCTATAAAAAAAGACTGATAATAATACTTTTTAACACAAAAATTCGTTCCTATATATTAATATTCCGTAAATTTGCCTGCATCCATTTCAGTTCAATTCAAGAAAAAGAATGAGCAATATGGGATAATATTCTCATACAGAAATGACACATGAAGAAACAAGAAACCAACAACTAAACAATTCAAATACTAATAAAATGTTACTAACCCATGAGAGCATAGGCCAGGAAAAAAGTTCCAGGACTTGCCTTTCATTCCGTAAGTAGAACATTAATAAATGTATTCTCTATGAAAAAAACTTATGGTCTATTAGCAATGTTTGCTACAGCAATAGGTACACCGGTTCCTATTCAGGCATACGCAAACATTCATCAAGCATCCGAACTACATGTAGCTCAGAATGCACAAGTTTCCAATGTTATCAATGGTAGTGTGGTCGACGAACAAGGCGAACCCATTATCGGTGCCAGCATCCTTGTCAAAGGAAAACAAACAGGTGCTGTTACCGATATTAATGGTGCGTTCAAGATTGACGCCCCCATAGGAGCTGTTCTCTCGGTCTCGTACATTGGCTATAAGCCGGTGGAAGTGAAAGCCGCTCAAGGCATGCGAATTGTATTGAAGGAGGATGCCGGACAGATTAACGAAGTGGTGGTTGTGGGCTACGGTACACAAAAGAAAGTGAACCTGACCGGTGCCGTGGCCAATGTCAACGTACAAGAAGCCATCGCCGGAAGACCTATCACCGATGTAGGAAAGGCACTGCAAGGTATTACTCCCGGTTTGACTATCACCAACCGAATGGGTGGTGTGGGTACAGAAGCGACCGTAAAACTGCGTGGTTCGGTGGGTTCGCTGAGTGCCACCGGTGGTACATCTCCTCTCATCTTGGTGGATAATGTGGAAATTCCAAGCCTCAACTTGGTGAATCCCGATGATATCGAAACCATCTCTGTGTTGAAAGATGCGGCATCAGCATCCATATAT